>WJOV01000065.1 GCA_009618475.1 Methanosarcinales archaeon
GTAGTTCAGTTCCATTTTTCCCTTAATTATCCCGGGCTCAAGCTTCAGATAGAAATGAATTTTGAGATTGGAGTTGCTAGGTTTGAGCCGTATGTAGCAGAAATAGGACTATTCGGAATGCTCTATGAACCCCTTACAACGAGATTCAGCCAAAACAACGGAACCTATTATTTAGGAAATGCTCTTCCAATTGTTTGCGTTTATGATGGCAAATGGCACAACAATGATTATTCTATAGCAGAGTCCTTCCATTCTGAGTTTTCCTATTATGATGTTACTCTTGACCTGCCAGAAGATTTTTTAGCCTGCACCTCTGGATATCTGATTGACGAAAGGATAGAGAACAATAGAAAAATTCTTCATTACACCTCGGATTTGCTCAGAGAATTTACCATAGTTTTAAGCAATGACTTTGAGATATTAAGCGAAGAATGGAATGGGAAAACCATAAATATATTTTATCCCAAAGGGAAGGTAGAAGCTGCTGAAGCTTGCTTAGTTGGAACTAAAAAGGTTTTGGAAAAATTTTCGGAAGAATTTGGAGAATATCCTTATAAAACCTTTAATGTTGTTGAACATCCAATGATTGCTATGGAATATCCTTGCTTGATCATGGTCTCCTTTGTTGAAAGTCATGAAAGAGGAGGGAATGTAGCAAGAGGGGATGGTTTATCACATGAGATATCCCATCAATGGTGGTATGCGACTGTAGGAAATAACGAGAATGATGAGCCATGGCTTGATGAAGCTTTTGCAGTTTATTCCAATGCTCTGTTTAATGAATGGGAGTATGGACAAAGGTCAAAAAAGATGGGGAGTGGGTATATGGATTATATAAAAGATGGAGGTAAAGATGTACCAGTAGGTGGCGATGTTTGGTCTTTTCCCTTTGAAGGTTATTCTCAAATTGTGTACAACAAGGGTGCTGCCGTCTTGCACATGCTTCGTTACGTTGTTGGCGATGAGGACTTCTTCAAAATTTTGAGAGAGTATCATAAAGAATACAAATTTGAACTGGTAACAGCAGAGGATTTTATAAACGTTTGTGAAAGAGTTTATGGAAAAGATTTGGACTGGCTCTTTGATGAGTGGGTTTATGGAACGGGATATCTTAATTATAAAGGTGAAGCTAAAGTAGAGGAAAAGGACGGAAAGTATCTGCTTGAGATAACAATAAGGCAAAAGCAAAGCTTTAGAATGCCTTTAGATATAAAAATAGAGAGAATCCAAGGTTACATCTGCTTTGTTTTTGTAGTTCAGTTCCATTTTTCCCTTAATTATCCCGGGCTCAAGCTTCAGATAGAACTTGTAGGCATCATGGTATTTAACGAGTGTATCTTCATGCATCATGTAAGGGGCATCCTCGGAAAAACCCAATTTCAAATTTCCATCTTTCAACTCTTTTGCAGTAACTAACATTGGGTTTGAGAATACTGTTAGGCTGGATATTACAACAAGTGCAACCACCACAACTGTCAAGACTAACCTTTTCATTCTTTTACCTCCTTTCATTTATGAATCATCAGAGCTAATAGCCTTGCCTGTTATCAACCTCGGCACGAGCGTCGAATACCTACCCAACTGTATCCCGTATTTTTTGTTATACGTTTCCATATCCATCAATTCGCCAGACCTGTGCCTCGCTCTCTTTATCCTCAACCCTTCTATCTCCCACCCATGCTCCTTTTCCAACTTCCTCAATAATTCCGCACGCCGCATAACGTGCAATTCCTGCTCTGACCGCACGTATAAATGCCAATCGTCGGAGTATTCACCAAAGAACTCCTTATGTGCTTCGTTCTCCGCTTCCAAACTCGCAAGTCTCGGGTCTCGCAACGCAAGCGGTCGGTGCAACAATTTAGCGCTCATTGCTATTGCCTCCTCCTTCGTCTCCACCGGCACGAGCATGTGCACTGGACATGGCTCAACCTCTTTCTTCTCTCCCGTAACGCCGTCATACATCCACCACTTGCTCCTGTCGTGCTTATCGCCCATGAAATATCTTTTGAACTCAAAGCCAGAAGGTCCAACGACTACCGGTATGCCCGACCTTACGAGTCCCGATGCAACTGCATACATCTCCTCCGTCGCGGCACCCCACAATATCACAACCACTGGCAACCTCGCATAGAGATAATCGGCAATCTGCGTCCAGTTGGCTTTTGGTGTGTACGCACTACCGACTAACGCACCGCGATAAACCGCCGAAGGAACGTGCGAAATAGCCGTGCAGCCGCCAAAATTCACTAACCCCTTCAGCACGCCTGCTGCGATATACTGCTCAAACAAATATTTTTTTTCGTCTTCATCGAAATATTTCGCAACGTCCGCGGCAACGCATCCAGAAACAGTGACAATAGCGTTTCTCTCAAGGAAATATCTCGCCATATCCGCTACTTCGCGCTCCGAACCCGGGTAATTCCCGCAGCCCACAATATTAACCATCCCGGGACCGTTTCCACCAAGCACAACGCCAAAAGTCAGGTCTCTCCACTCTAACTCTGACATAGGACCCCTGCCAGCACGCATAAGATAAATATCCTCCCTTATTTTCCCTGTTGCCGACGCAGCACTTATAATCAAATCAATTATCGGAATTCCTTCTGGACATGCTATTTCGCACTTACCACAAAATATACATTCTTCGTAAATATCGGCGAGTGCTTTCACGCCCTCCTCCATCGCATTGCTTATTGCCAACCTGCTCGGGCATACTCCGAAACAGATGTCGCATGAGTTACACCTCGATGCCTCCCCCCTTATCTTCTCTTCAGCCAACAAATAGCTCGCTTTTCTTTTCTTTCTCTTCTTTATTTCAAACGCTAATCTAACTGCGAGTTCGCCTGCTTTCTCCGGAATGGTTATCCGCACGCCTGGCAAGTCCTTCTCCATTATCTCATTGAGCACATCCTCCACAGAATCCTCAGTCCGGTCTTCTAACCCATCACCCGCTTTATATCCGTATGCTATCACCTTC
>WJOV01000004.1 GCA_009618475.1 Methanosarcinales archaeon
GCTCTTCGGAAAGTTTTGTATATATATCCCCCCCCTGTATACGTCCCAACCATCGCTAACCTCGGTTCACTTCCTATCATTATTTCACCGCTTGAAGTCGAAGACACAATGCTAATCGCTCCTCCTCCTCCTCCTGACATATTATAGGTTCCCACTTCCACGCTATCCCTGAATGTTACTATCTTTACGATGTCTCCCTCAGAAATAGCCTCAAGCCGCAGAGGCGTTTCCTCCTGAAATACCGCACCCGCACCAAAAGCGGTCCCCAATCCTGCCAATACCAGCCCTGCTACGAGCAGCGCACCGAGCAGTGCCACCCTATTTCTCATGTTTTTTTTCATTTTTTCTTCTTTTTACCTCCTATTTTTAGAAGTCGCATCGGCGACCCTGTTCAGGGGTTGGTTGGAACACCACAAATAAGAGGCGTGAGAAACTGGTTTCCAACCAGTTGCAACTCTTTGCAGAGTCCTTTAGCACCACTGCCAATCCGTCTCACTGCGACCTTTTAAAAAAGAAGGCGTTATCTTTATTTAAATTCTATAAGCACGGATGTTAGATGATTTTTTGAAAATGGTTATCGCTTTCAGCATCTTTTGTATTCGCTTCGCCTCGCTTCGCTTCGCTTTGAGAGATACCCTTAAAGCACCTTCTAAACTAAATCATTACCAATGAAAACATATCCACAAAAGTTTCATTACTAATGAAAGCTTTATGTTAATAAAAACAAAAGTATCTTAAAAATGAATACAAGACAGCTTAAAGAGATAGTCGTTCAGCAAAGGGAAGAGCTAAAAGAGAAGGACAGAGGTATAGCGCGAGAAAGTCTGGAGGAGATAAGAAAATATCTGAAGATTCCACACGTAGTGATAATCAGCGGTGTAAGACGGTCCGGTAAATCAACCCTGTTAACGCAGATAATATCACAGTGGTTCGATGAGAAATTTTATTATCTGAACTTTGAGGACGAGCGGTTGATTTCATTTTCGGCGGAAGAAGATTTTGATATGCTTTATCAGGTATTCTTAGAGCTTTATGGAGAGCAAAGAACCTTTTTCCTCGATGAAATCCAGAATGTTCAGGGTTGGGAGAGATTTGTGAGAAGGATGTATGAACGCGGGTTTAAATTCTTTATCACCGGGTCGAATGCAAGACTGCTGAGCAGAGAACTGGCAACGCATCTGACCGGGAGGCACCTGATGAAAGAGATATATCCATTCTCATTCCGGGAATTTTTAAGGTTTAAAAAAATCGGTTTAAAAGAGAATTTTGAATATATTACAGAGGAGCGGGTAAAAATCATGAAATATCTTTCACAATATATTGAATATGGCGGTTTCCCGGAGTATTTGAAATACGCGGAGAAGGATATACTTCGCAGGCTCTTCAGTGACGTAATCTTTAGAGATATACTCGTGAGATATGGCGTACGCGAGACAAAGACATTTCAGGAGATTGCCAACTACCTCCTCGCGAATGTCTCAAACACCATCAGCTACAATAGATTAAAGAATATCTTTAATCTGGGGAGTGTGAATACCGTAAAGAATTATACCGAATATCTGGAGAACAGTTTTCTAATGTTCTTCGTCAATCAATTTTCATATTCCGGAGGTAAGCAATCAATATCGCCAAAGAAGGTTTACTGTATAGACACGGGTTTGAGAAATGCGGTCTCTTTTAAATTCTCGGCGGACATCGGGAGGGCGATAGAAAATCTCGTATTTATAGAATTAAGGCGCCGTTCTTCAGACTCCGCAGAGATATATTACTGGAAGAATAAGGGAGAGGTAGATTTTGTGATAAAGGAGGGCTTACGCGTTAAGGAATTGATTCAGGTTTGCTATTCCATGGATGAAAAGACAGAGGAGAGGGAGGTAAGAAGCTTGATAAAGGCGATGGATGAGTTCAAGTTAAAAGAGGGGCTGGTGATAACCGAAGACATTGATAAGGAAGTGGAAGTGGATAACAAAAAGATAGTGTACAAACCGCTGTGGATGTGGCTGTTAATCGAAATAAAACATACGAAGGATAAGACGCTGAAAAAAATTGCTGAAAGAGTCGATCCTTCAACCAATTGACAAAATCGCTGAATATATCAAAGATGTTGAATCCCGGTTTTACAAAACTTCCCAAAATATCCTCCTCGAGAATCGTCTCCGCATGTTTCGACCACCCACTCGCCACTTCCTTCTTTTTATCCGAGAAATATTTATCGTTGTAATAAGCCCATACCTCCTCAACGGGATACTCATGGTATTTCCAGTAATTATATGAGACACCGTTTCTATTTACTTTCTTACCATTTTCTTCATCGTAGAATGGACCGGAAGTAGCGTCCAAAACCACCCATTTACCATCTTCTTTTAGCTCTACCCATGCATGACCGCCAACCTCACCGCCAAAATTGACTTTGCCAAGAACTACCCGCACGTCTTCTGCTGGAACACCAGAAGCTCTTAACATGGAAACCAGCGTATTCGCCTGTTCAGAGCAATCACTAACAATCTCTCCTTTCACTGGATTCGTTCCCATAGCAGGCGTATTAACTAAAAAGTCGGCTGGCAGCATCCATTTCTCTCTCTTATTATGCAACACGGGGTCAGAAATCCAAACAAATGATTTCACCTTTTCATATATCTGTTCCTTTGTTAAGCCCGTAACCTCGCCTTTAACCTCATCCAGAGTGACAAATTGCTGGTACGGAGAGACTTGACCTTCTTTTACTTCCCAGCCCTCCTCAGTCATATAAACCTTCAATTCCGGAAGTTCGACCACATCATATACATTTTTCTTCAGCTCAAGTTTTCTTATTTTCTCCTCCGCTTCAACTTCGAGAACTTCCCTTGAATAATTCACGAATTCCTTTATTTTGCTTTCATCACATACCTTAAGAACGCCTTCGTTTTCTATCAACTCTTTCAGGTTGTCTGTCTCCACAACAACAAAATCGTAATTATCCGTTCTTA
>WJOV01000066.1 GCA_009618475.1 Methanosarcinales archaeon
GTTCTGTTGCGCCAGCTCTGTAAGTATCCGCGGATGCAATCACCACCGAATACCCCCAACCAAGTAACTTCTTCGCTACCTTTGCAATACTCGTTGTCTTTCCAGTCCCGTTCACGCCGACAAAAACGATATTTACGGGCTTATCTCCTTTATCCAAGAACTGCTCAAAATCGAGTTCCGCAACGTCAGCGGCACCGGCATCCACGGAAAAAACATTTAATAACGCATCTCTTACCGCTTCGTTTACCAATCTACCAGTATCCCCGCCCCATTTCTTCCTCTTCCCTACCAATTCTTCTCTCACACCGGAAATCAGCTCCTCCACCACGGATAATGCAACATCACTCTCCAGTAACGCCGTCTCCAAGTCCTCTAAAGGCTCCTTCAAGTCTTTAGCATCTAAAATCGTCTCTCCTTCTAATATCGCCTTTCCCTTCTCTTTTACTTTCCTCTCGATGATGTTAGAAAAGTCCTTTAGCATGTTCCTCAGCTTCTCAAACATTACTCTTTCATCCCTCCAAGTATGCCACACTGGATCTAATGTTAAAATGAATCGTGAAATTCTCTAATAAATCCAGTTTCCTTATCCTGACTTGTAATTTAGTAGACATGCGCACCGCTTTCAACGAAAATTACGGGAATCTCTTCTTTTCCCTTACCAGTAAGTTTCGATGCCTTCTCCTCCACATATTTTATACTTTCGCCAGCCACAACAACCTCTTTGTTCACGATTGCAACCCAGAGGTCTCTGAATTTTAGCTGCAGACTTTTATAATTGTCGAGGCCCCATTTCATATCTTCCATGAATGTTTTTTCAACTTCCATTTTACACCTCTAATATTACTTACTATTAGGTCACATCTGACCCTGTCTCCCAGTGCCTATGCCTGCGCCAGCGCCCGTGCTGGATGCCGCCGCGATCTCTTGCAATCGTGCCTGTAATTTCTGTGCCTCCTGCTCCATCCTTTGTAATGTTCCGGTCATTTCACGCAGTGAATTCTCTAACTCCTCCTTATTTTCTTTAAGATACTCTATCGAAGAATCATGGTCTTTTTCTGCACTTACTCCGCCACCTATTCTAACTATTATTTTATCAGTATCGCTGAGTGTAACGTAAACCGAGGAGTTAGCTCCTATTGGCACTATCAGCTCGTCTCCTGCTTTCATCTTCTTCAACTGCTTTATCGTCTCTATCGCCTTCTCATGCTCACCTATCGCCTGCCGGACAAACATCAATTCCTGCGATGCCGTCTCTGCTTGCGCCTGGTATTGTCGCAATTTTAAGACCAGCGATTGCGCTTCTGCTTGCTGCTTCATCTCGCCCTCAGTTACCTCTCTCTCCATCCCTCTCTCATCCATTTTTATCGCCCTTACCTTCAGTTCTGGAATTAGTACTTCTCTTTTATAAATAATTAAATGTATTTGGATGTATAGCTGAGGTAAAAAACCACGAGATTTTACAAGATTGACACGACACTTACTTATCTCATTTCGATATTTTCGAGCATTTTTAAAAATTCTTGATATTCTTCATGACCGAGCCTGAATCCTTTTCTAATCATTGAATCCACTTTATCCCTCGCTTCCTCTTTTCTCATTTTCCCTTTCTTAACCATCAAAAATATCAGAAAAAGTGTGCCATGTACTTCTATTTTTCATCGCCGCCTCGAAGTCTTCCCTTATATCTTCAATGGTTATGTGCAAAGAGACACCCTTTTCCTTTATCAAATCCATCATTTCTCTGACTGATATATTCGCGATTTCTGCTGCCTTCGCCAAAGATACCTTTTTATCCCTGAACAATTCCAGTGCATGTTTTTTTAATTCCTCATCTATTCCAATGTCCAAAATTCTTCTTATCAATGCTGATCTCTCCGTCTTCTCAATTCCAATCAACCTTTCGAGCTTCCTTTCTATCTCTTCCGTAGGTCTGATAGATATAATTTTTTGCATGTTTACTTATTTGATTTTTGTATACTTAAACCTCTTCTTTGTAGAGCTGATAATAAAAAGAACTAAATAAATATAAATAAAGAATAATGAAAATAAAAGGCAGGAGTATCTCAAAAGGAGTAGCCACCGGGAAAGCGTTAATTTCAAAGCAAACAATTTCATTCCTCGGTGCAGTGAACCCTACCACGGGCATTATCGTGGATAAATCTCTTGACGTCTATGGAGAAGAGATAACGAATTGCGTTTTGATATTCCCCGGTGGAAAAGGCTCAACCGTTGGCTCTTACGTGATATACCAGCTTAAAAAGCATGGAAAAAGCCCCTGTGCCATGATTAATCGCCGTGCAGATACGATAGTGGCAGTAGGAGCGATTATAGCTGAGATACCGGTTGTTGATTCGCTTGAGATTGACCCAATCGAAGACGGACTGATACGGGACGGGGAGGAGGTGCTTGTGAATGGAACCGAAGGCTACGTTGAGTTACGGTGAGGGGGAAGAAACGAAGAGAACATTGGAACGGCAGGGCTACCACTTTGTGGGAGCGCAGAAGCATAGTGCGGTGAAAACGTGTTTGTGGTTGTGGAAATCAATAAGAGGCGAAGGAAATTGCTACAAGGGAAAATTTTACGGCATTTCCGCGCATAGGTGCGTCCAGATGACGCCTTCCATTTTCTGCAACCAGAGATGCGTTCATTGTTGGCGTCCTCTTGAGGCGTTCAACATAAACATAAACACAGGAACGGAGACCGAGCTAAAGAAGCAGTCAATCGTTTGGGATTCTCCAGAAG
>WJOV01000064.1 GCA_009618475.1 Methanosarcinales archaeon
AGCTATCATTATTATCGTCTGGAATAACATAAGAAGCATCGCCAATTCCATCACCATCTGCATCTACTCCTTCGTAATCAGCCCAGAAGTTCCCCATGTAGTTTATGCAGGTGTTGCCGTTGTAGGTATAGGTTATTTTGTCTGTGGAGTTCCAGATATTTGTTGAATACTTAGAATAAACATTATCGCCGTTGTTTATGAAGTTGTTGAGATAGATTTTGTTGTTATCCGAAGAATTCAAGTAGATTCCATCGTAGCTGTTCGAGTTCATAGTATTGTTGTTCAGAATGTTGTTGTTGGAAGTCTTAAGAAAGATTCCTTTACCGTTGTTCGACGCTGTGTTGCTGGTTATGATATTCTTTGAAGAGGACCAAAGATTAATCCCATAGAGGCAATTCCGAACGATATTGTTGGATACAGTATTGTTTAAAGAGGGGTTGTCACTTAACACTTTAGATTCTGTAAGGGTATTATCATATGTTCCCAAATAAGCTTCTTCTGGAATGGGTTGAGGCATTGATTGCGCAGTATTTTTTGAAGTTCTATCTACATTGATTTGAGTACATCCAAGAGAGTATAGCTGTATGCCGTAATAGTTAATATCTGAAATATTATTAGCATTGAACGTGTTATTTGATGAATACGCTGCAAGCAGACCCCAATCGCAGTTAGAAACAGTGTTATTGATGAGCGTGTTATCGTTAGATGAACTCCATAATGCAACACCATTATCCGAATTCGTAATGTTATTGTTACTTAACAAGTTGTTAGATGCATGCGATGAATATACACTCCAGTAGTCATTCGAGTTGATATGATTGTTGGTTATGTTGTTGTAGTCAGAATTGAGGCTAATTCACTTTAGAGGAGAAAGAACAATATATACGAGAGATATTACGATAGAAAGTGCAAATAAAGCTATTGAAACTGTTAGAGGGCTTATTAAAAAGATTCACGAACTGGATGACACACCTTATCCTCAGTTTATAGAGAGAACACATTCTATATGGTAAAGAAATTATGGGGGGATTAGAAAATGCTTAAGGAATATTTGAGAAAAGTTGTAGAAAAAGAGAACCTAAACGCAGAAGAAGCGGAAGATGCAATGCGAACGATAATGAGCGGGGAAGCGGATAATATCCAAACCGCGGCTTTTTTAGCTTCTTTACGGATGAAAGGCGAGACAGAAGAGGAAATAGCGGCTTTCGCAAACGTTATGCGAAGTATGGCATTGAAAATAAACCCGAAAGTGGAGAAGAGCGTGGACGTATGCGGGACAGGTGGCGATGTGATAAAAACGTTCAACATATCCACCACTGCGGCTTTCATCACTGCTTGCGTGGTTCCCGTGGCAAAACACGGTAACAGGTCGGTAACGTCAAAATGCGGTAGTGCAGACGTAATAGAGGAGTTGGGTGTGAATCTGGCTTTATCACCTCGCAAGATAGAGGAGTGCATCGAGAAGGTAGGTATTGGATTCATGTTCGCACCTCTGCACCATCAAGCGATGAAGAACGTGATGGAAGTGAGGCAGAAGCTGGGAATGAGGACGGTTTTTAATATTTTAGGACCTTTGACGAATCCTGCAAATGCAACGCATCAGCTCATTGGCGTTTACGATGCCGCTCTTACCGGGAAGATAGCAAAAGTGCTTCGCATCTTAGGACTGAAGAAGGCGCTTGTGGTGCATGGCGAGCCCGGGGTGGATGAGGTTTCTATTTCCGGGAAGACGAAGGTGTCGCAACTGGAAAAAGGAGAGATAAGGACGTATTTCATTAAACCGGCGGATTTTGGTGTGGAAAAGGCTTCGCCAGGCGAAATTGCGGGTGGCACGCGTGAAGAGAGTGCGAGAATATTGAGGAGTGTTTTGAGTGGCAACGAAGAAGGAGCAAAGCGGGATGTCGTTTTACTGAATGCAGCCGCGGCTATTTTCGCTGCTGATGAAGCGAGAAGCATAGCAGAGGGATTTGAAGTTGCGAGAGGTGTATTGGAAGATGGGAGGGCGGTAGAGAAGTTGGAGGCGTTTATTAGGTTTGCGAAGTGAAAGAGAGTTCACGATATTTTTAAAACTTTTCTTTCGAATGAATGTAAAGGGCATGGCGAGTGAATTTTGCATAACGTTTGGCGGATAAAAGAAGTTGCTCGACCATAGAAAGAGCAATTTGGGTGAGGTGACCATCGGGAGCAAAACCTCATATCTGCTGTTATCGGATTCGTTACTGGGCGTTTTCTACATATCATTTAAAGTTAGAGCATGTCATAGATATCGTCCGGTAATATAATCAATGTAATCTCTATGTATATCCCAATAATTGTTTGACAACTTAATAATCAATTCCTGATAACTCATAGCATGAAAATAGATGCCGTCTGCTTTTGTTATTTCAATAAATTCGTTTATTTCACCATGATGATTTGCACTCTCCGGTCCTATCGTATCGTACCAAAGATAAAGAAGTCGGAATTTTTTCTTACCATACTTTTGTTTCAGCCCCAAAATATGTTTTATTAATTGAGCTGAATGTAAATGGATAAATTTATCATCATCAGGACTTATTGTTTTTGCAAACTTGTATAAATTTGGTATATCCGCCCATACATTCTTTAACTCAATATATTTTTGGTCAATCCCAGAATGTTTCCGTGGAGAATACGCTTCCGAAAATTTACATTCTATTGCAAAAACGTTAAACCTAGTGTCACAGCAATTTAATTATGGAACATAATACTTGGACAGTTTCTTATCAGCCTTCTCCCTCGTAAACTTCTAGTTGATCTTCTTTCTCTGGTCATTCCTTCTCTTAGTCCATGCAGCCACTTCCCGGGTCAGTGTCTCCTTGTCAGCGATTCGTCTCCCAGTACAT
>WJOV01000109.1 GCA_009618475.1 Methanosarcinales archaeon
CTTTACAGCACTCCAACCCACAAAATCAGACCTGTGGGGTAGAGACTGTGCATAGTTATATGCCGTAGATCTGACTGTTTTCACTCCTTTACTGTCGCCCCATGAGGAAAGGATTGTCTTGTCTTTTTTAATCGTCCCATCTCCCAAAAGCAAGCCAATTAAATAGCCATCACCTTCCGTATATTTACTCTTAACGCTCCAATTACCAAAACTCCTGTGATTATTAGTGATAATTTTATCGCCTGGCTTTAAATCCGCTGCATTGCTCCATTGCGTCTCAACCCTATGTCTTGTCATTCTATCCACTTTCATAACTGGGTGGTTCGCTGTAAGACGCAACTCAAATCCTTCCGCGGTCTTCAGCCTGTAAACCGATTTCACTCCAGTCTCAAAGAATCCATCTTCTGAACTTTCCCAGTCCTCGCCGTTTACAATTGCAACAAACTTCTTACCAATTAATTCCTCAACCAGTCTTGGACCATCAGCAGTCCTTATCCATGTATCAGCAGTCACGCACGGATTCGTCGCCTCGAGCTTTCCAACCGCAGAAACAGGATTATGTCTATTGATTTCATCTATGAAAATAATGCCGGGATCTCCAATTTTCCATGCGTATGTTACAATCTCGTTAAAAACTTCACGAGCTTTTATTTTACTCACCTCTTCTTTCGTACGAGGATTTACGAGCCCGTATTCTTCGTTTCTTTCTACCGCATGCATGAACTCATCAGTAACCGCTACGGAGGTATTGAAATTGGTAAACTCTCCTCTTTCTTTCGCCCTTATAAATTCCAGGATGTCCGGATGCTCAGCACTCAATATGCCCATGTTCGCACCTCTTCTTTTTCCGCCTTGCTTGATCACATCCGTGGCTACGTCGAAAACACGCATGAAAGAAACGGGACCTGAGGCGACTCCTCCTGTTGATTTGACCACGTCCCCTTTTGGTCTCAGCCGGGAGAAAGAGAAACCGGTTCCACCTCCACTTTGGTGGATCAAAGCTGTGTTCTTAACTGCATTGAATATGCTGTCCATTGAATCTTCAACGGGTAAAACGAAACAAGCAGCGAGCTGCCCGAGCTCAGTTCCGGCATTCATTAATGTGGGACTGTTAGGCAGGAATTCCAGGTTACGCATTAACCGGTAAAACCTGCGCTCAATTTCTTTTACCTCCTCTTTGCTTTTACCGTAATTCAGTTCCGCTCTCGCTATTGCTTTTGCCACACGTTCGAACATTTGACCCGGAGTCTCGATAACTTTTCCGAGTTCGTCCTTTAACAAGTATCTTCTTTTCAATACCTCCACGGCATTCAAAGGGAGCTTTAAATCGTCCTTGAATTCTACAACCCGACCATCTCTTTTACGTATTTCGGAAATTCTTGTTTTCATTTAGTCCTTGTTAAACTTTATAAAAGAAAGCTTTACCAAAGAAAAAGGTTTTCTCGTAGTGCGGTTTTTAAGAAAAGTGATTAGAAAGAAAGTGCAAATGAGCGAACCGGAAAGGATAAAGAAGGACATAGCACTTTTTGAAGCGAGCATGGTTGAGCTGGATTCGTTATCGCTTGATGGCAATGAGGAAGAGGTGGTGAACCTTGCGAGGGGGTATTTTGAGGATACGAAGTATTATCTTGAAAAAGGCGATTACTTTACTGCTTTTGGCTGCATAAACTATGCTCATGGGCTGTTGGATGGGATAAAGAAGCGGAAAGGGGTTTGAGGTCAAACCACCGCAACAACCACATACCCAATAACAAACCCGATTATCGCACCGGAATTAAGAAAAGGCAGCCCGGCATGCGGTTTTCCTCTGCCTGCAATCCTGCTCAGCACCGCATAACCCGCTAAAGTGCCTATTACCGCTCCCAAAGCTGGTGCGTTTATAATGCCCAGGTAGTAGGTAGATGTGAACATACAATTCGCAGACACGACCAGCATAGTAGGTATAATCGCATCGCCGAGTCCCATGAAGAACGCTTCTTCCATCTCGCTATCCCTCAATAAGGAGAAATTCCGCTTCCTCGGCAGGACAAAAAGAACCGGTATTCGCATATCAACGATAGATTCCGCTAATGATACCATGTGTTTCGTCTTGTAAACCGCAATTGCATCATACACCGCTAATATCACCATCAATATCAGAACCGGAACTATGCCAAGCGAGATACCAAATATCGCCGCCGCTCCTCCTCCTATTATCAAACCCGTTGCATCGAGGACATACCATTCGGGATATTTATACAGTAGAAGAGTAAGAATAAAGGTGATAACCAGAGGTAAGGTGCTATAAGGGCGAAGAACCTGCATTATATTATATATCGGAACGGAGACGCCTTCAATGAATTTATAGAACGGTGCCTCGAGTGCTATCATTACGTAATATATCGTTACCGCCACCGCTGCAAGCATCACGAAATAAACAAGCCTTTTTCCTCCAAATCTAAGCACGGCAAGAATAAGCGCCGTGAAACCTATAATGAGGATGAAGAAATAGAAGGGATTCCGCATTGACTCCGGATTTTCAAATGCCTTTATGCCGGAAACTTCAAATGGCGTCGCAAACGTTAATGCAATTATCTGCGTGAGCACGATAAGAGCACCCATTCCTATACACAGAGCAATACTCATGCTCCTCTCTTCTTCTTCTTCTGATTTTTCTTCTTCGTTCATCGTATTCTGTTCTTCTTAATGTATTAATCAATAAAATACGTAACTACTCACCCCCCACCGCAAAATTTATTATTAATGAAATTATATCCAATATCGCAATGGTTGTAAATAAAACATTTCGTTTGATG
>WJOV01000106.1 GCA_009618475.1 Methanosarcinales archaeon
AAAACGAAGTTTTTGGATGTATATTATCGGATTGGAACCACCCATGGCTTAGCCATAGCTAACAATTGATTTGCACCCGAAGGGTGCTTTCTTGTGTAAGTTTGATATATCAATTCTCAGGTTGTTTGATTCTTTATCTTGCTTGACTTGGTAGTTTTTACTATCACAGTGATCTGTAAACACTTTTGCTATCTTGTCAGCATTTGAATTAGTTGGGGACATCTAAAAACCTCCAATTAAAAATAGTCTTGTACGATAAGTAATGAATGACTTTAGTAATGGCATTGCACATAACTTCGGCATATCCAAACTCAACTGCAGACTTTCTACACCCCCAAAAATTCCCCCCATTATCTTTATCGCCTTCCCCTATTTACCTTGCACATTTTTACTTACAAAACATTTTTTCATAACAATCACGAAAAATCTTCACAGCACCGATAAATACTCTTTCAACTCCCATTCCGTCACGTTCACGCGATACCGGTCCCACTCCACCTTCTTTGAAGTGATAAAATTCCTGAAAACGTGCTCTCCAAGAGCTTCTCTCATCAATTCGCTCTTCTCTGTCAGTGCAATCGCCTCAATCAAACTCCCGGGCAGTGATTTTATTCCTTCCTTCGCCCTTTCCTCGTCACTCATCAGATAAACGTCCTTTTCCGTGGGCGGTGGCAGCTCATACTTGTTTTTTATCCCCGCCAATCCAGTAGCAAGCATCACGGAAAAGGCTAAGTAAGGATTGCATGCAGGGTCGGGACTGCGGTATTCCACGCGTGTCGCTTCCTCTTTCCCCGGCTTATACATCGGCACCCGGACGAGCGTAGACCTGTTTCTTCGCGCCCACGTAATGTATGCCGGTGCTTCATATCCCGGAACCAACCGTTTATACGAATTTATCCACTGATTGGTAACCGAAGTAATCTCAGGTGCATGTCTTAACAATCCCGCGATATACCTCTTACCCACTTCAGACAGATGATATTCGTCATTCGGGTCGAAGAATGCGTTTCTATCTCCTTTAAATAACGATTGATGCACGTGCATTCCCGAGCCATTCACACCGAGGATGGGTTTTGGCATGAATGTGGCATAACATCCGTGTTGCTGTGCTATCTCCTTCACTACGATTCGATATGTCATCATATTATCTGCCATCGTCAGCGCATCTTTATAACGGAGGTCTATCTCGTGCTGCGAAGGAGCAACTTCGTGGTGGCTGTATTCCACTTTTATTCCCATTGCTTCCAGCATTAATGTCGTATCTCTTCGTAAGTCGCTCCCCGCATCCAGCGTCGTTAAGTCGAAATATCCGCCCTCGTCCAGGACTTCCGGATTCTTATCATCGCGGAAATAGAAGTATTCCAGCTCCGGACCGACATAGAACGTGTAGTCGTATTCTTCCCTCAACTTCTCCAGGTTCCTCTTCAATATATACCTCGGGTCGCCCTCGTAATGACTGCCATCCGGCTGTAGAATGTCACAGAACATCCTCGCAACTACGTCCTCCTTCGGTCTCCACGGAACAATCTGGAACGTGGCGGGGTCGGGTTTCGCGAGCATGTCGCTTTCGTCAATCCTTGCAAATCCTTTTATCGAAGAGCCGTCAAAACCCATTCCCTCGTCAAAAGCGGCTTCTAATTCTCTAATTGAAATAGCAACGCTCTTCAAACTACCCAGGATGTCCGTGAACCAGAGTCCGACGAATTTCACATCTTGCTTCTCTATCGCTTCAAATGCTTCTTCTTTTGTCTTCCCCCTCGCCTTTTTTTCCATCCGGTGTTCCTCCTCGTGATTTAATATTAGTTATCTGCGAAATGTTATCCTAATTTATTGGTGGTGTTTCCGCTTTTTAAAATCCACCCCCGGTAGATATAATTTCAATCAACGTCACCTTTTATAAATATTGCTCCCAAACCTTTAGTGAGTATCAAACCCAGCAAGAAAATGATAGCGCTTGATAGCCGGAAGAAAGAAAAAAGGTTGAACTGCAAAATAATTGTAGGTAAAGCCAGCATATCAAATATAGACGGTTTTCTTTCACTATTGAGCGGTATCGCCCTTAAATATGACGTGACAATACAAGCCATGAATGCAGAGCTGATAGCTGGCGAGGGGCATATAAAATCTGCGGTGAGAAAGGCATTAAGAGCGGCGGATAGGGGAAGGAACATAACGAATGATTTAAGTTTGGAGATTCTTCTATATGCGGCGGGAAAAAGGCAGATAGATAGAGCATTGGCGATGGGTGTGTCAGAAGGCGGGAATAAAGTTGCACTCGTTATTGTTGATGCTGCGGGAGAAACGGATTTGGAGGTCGTTGCTGAGGAAGTAAAGAGGAAGACGGGGATAGAAGAAGAGCCAATACAGGAATTGGAATTGGAATTGGGCTACAATAAGACTAAAAAAGAGAAACTAAAGAAGTTCTTCAATATAACCGAGGCAGAACTAAAAGCGGTGGGCGAGAAGAAGTTGAAGATGTTGGTGTTGGAAAGGGTTGCGATGTTAGACGTGCTGAAATAACCACTGTCAATTTTTATCGGTTGTCTTATCCTTTATATCCCCTATATTATCCTTTACCACTTCCATATCTTTTAGAACGTTCTCATTTAACTTAATAATCTCATCCAGGGAGTTAAGAGCAATACCAAGGGAGATAAGAGCAATACCAAAGGCGACAAAAGCAAAACCAACGAATATGAACTTCCACTCGTCTATGGAAGAATTGAAGTATATACCACATATTATTACGAATAGACCACATACCAGCGAAAAGAGACCAATTATATATTCAACGTAGCTTATTATTCGGATAGGCTTCTTAGTCATTTTACATACCCGTATTCTTTTGTTTGTATTTAAAACTTTCTATGGACTAACAAAAATTGACAGGATTTGACATGTTTTTATAGCATTTGACTGAGACGTGCTGAAATAGTCCCGAGAGGATTCGAACCCCTGTCACAGGCTCCAAAGGCCGGTATGCTTGACCGCTACACCACGGGACTTTTTATTTCTGTTTTATTATTTCTCGCTCAGCATAAAAAAACTTTTTCTTCATCACAACGAGGCACTATTATCTTGTACTACTCTTCTTCGCTATCTCTTTCCCATTCCTGCATATACTTCAACCCTAACTCTTTTACCCGTGCCTTATCTATATGCGCTCCTATCGTGTATTTGCGGATAAAGCGCTCGAACTCGGTATGTAAAGAACGAAAAGCGGGACGTTCGGCAGAAAGCAATTCATTATCGCTCAGGAATTCGTATTTTATCTCAAAATGAACTGCGGACCTCGTCAGCCGCTTTAGCTCGTCAAAATCCAGCGAATGATATACGTGCATGGGTATATCCTGCACTTTTAACCGCACTACTTTATCCTGCGGACCGCATTCCTGAATACGATGTTTTATAGTACTTTTTATCTCGTGCTCGTCGAGACTGCTGCAAACAATCGGCTCCAAATCCGCCATTTCTCTTGTTCTTAACTCGTGAAATACGACCTCTTTTTCGCCTTCTTCGCTCAACCTGACTTCCAAGAAGCCTTTGTCGTCATTCACTTCGTTAAAGCTGAATCTTTCGGATGAGCCGGCATAATAAGCGCTTTCTCTCACTTTCGTGCACCTGTGAAAATGCCCCAACGCGAGGTAGTCAAAATTCGTTAAGTCGTCAATATTAACAATCTGCTCGTTGAATTCGCCCATCATGAACACCGGTTGTCCTGCACCGAGCACGCTTGCATGAAGAAGTGCGATATTAAACGCATTATCACTATCGCTGTTATTCAACTTCATTTTCTTCTTCTCTTCCTCAATATCATCGCAATGAGGAATCGCATGGATACGTAGGTCATCAATTTCAACGAGTTCGTATTTGTTTTCATACACCACGTACACCTCTGGAATATGCTCAAACAGGCTGAATACACTGCCCGTCTCTTTCAATCGTGGCGTTTCGTGATTGCCGGAAATCGCTACAAAAGGGATTCCCGCATCACTTAATCTTATTATCTGGCTGAGCACGAAGGAAATAGCGCGGTTCGTCGGTCTTACTGAGTCGAACAGGTCTCCTGCGTGTAATATCACATCTGGTCTTTCCTTCAGCGCATAATCTACAAATTGCCTGAACGTCTCGTAGGTGTCCACTTCACGTTGGTTCCGTCCTGCCGCTTCATCTATCCTTCGGTATGCTGAATAGCCTATGTGCGTGTCCGCGAGGTGGAATATTCTTTTCATCCTATCGCTCCACCCTCTCAACACACGTACCCGAATCAAACATAAACTCAACACCTAAGTTCCTCAGGTCCTCATGAATTTTTGAATGGTCAAAATCCTCTTTGTCCGCTGTGTAAAATATGATTGAATCGTATTCCTCTTTAATAAGCTCAAGAAACGCCAGAATAGATGCGTAGATCCTGCAATCCCCCACCTTAAACGGGGGACTGGACGATTCGAACATAATTTCCGCCCTTGTTGAAGCATCGCTTGTATAAGGTATTATCCGAACCATCGACTTAATCTCGTCTAAAACCCTTTTAATTTCCGTTCTATCGTCTAATGTCAATTTTTTAAGTTCTTTCAAAATCTCTCTACCTTTTTCGCACAAATCAGCATAATGCGTGGTCTGCGCTATTTGCCCAAGCAATGACAAAGCATCATCAATTTTTTCGGCACGCTTTATAAGTTTCCGGTTCAATGAGCCGTCTGCCTCATAGATTGAGTATTCCGGGACTGCAATCTCAATCTTCTTTGAATCAGCCAAATCCAGCAAATATGCCGCTGCTGAATCTTGTGCTAAAGCAATACTCTCCAGCCAGTTGGTCTCAGCTATCAGCATAACTTCCACGTTTTCTTTTTTCTTCATACTCTGCTACCGCTTCAGGAACTATATCCCGCAAAGCACCCCATACTCGCCGTATTTTCGGATTTTTCAACGCTTCTTCCAACATTTCCTCTTTGCTGAGTTTTTTAGCCATCCTTCACCACTTCATCTTCAGTGATTATGATTATGTTATCCAACTATTTAAAACTTTTTATCGCATCCCCCGTAACCTCAACGAACTCATCCATCAACTTATCCTTTATTTCTTCCGTTGCACCTTCCACAGTCACGCGTATCAAAGGCGAAGTGTTAGAAGCTCTTATAAGCACCCAACCCTCTTCCTCCTCTTCTTTCAGGTCTATTCTTATCCCGTCCATCGTATTTATCCTGTCGGCGCCATATTCCTTTGCCAACCGCTCAGCAAGAACCCGCATCACCTCGAACTTCACCGCATCATCACATTGAAGATTCTTCCGCACCTTTGGAAACTGTGGCAACGCGTTCACAAGTTCCGATAACTTATTTCCCGTTTTAACCAAAATCTCCGCTATTTTTAGTGGGATTATCATCGCATCGTCAAATGGAAAAAAGGAAGGTATAACATAATGCCCGCTTGATTCTATGCCAAGCACGGCATTCCTTTTGCTCGCTTCCATCGTCAGGAAAGTATGACCAACCGGTATCCTTTCTATTTTACCACCTAACCGCTCTAACTCACGCTCGACAAGCATGGAGCATTCAACATTTGCTAAAACAGTTCCTTTTCTCGCTTCTAATAACGCTTTAGCTATGATAACGCCACACTGGTCTGCACTTAGCATTCTTCCGCTGTCATCTACAATTGCCACTCTATCGCCATCACCATCGAAAGCAGCGCCAAAATCTGCTCTTTTTCGGTTCACTTCTGTTTTTAAAACGCCTAAACTCACATCTGTTGGTTCAGAAGGTCTATTGGGAAAAGAAGGGTCAGGCTTTGAAAACAGCGCTTCGGCTTTTAGGTTCACTCGTTTCATCACATCCAACGCCACCAGTCCCATGCTTCCGTTTCCGCAATCCAGCACGATTTTCTTACCCTTGAAAATGTCACGGTCAAATCTTTCCGCTATGTATTCTATATATTCCGCTCTCAAATCTACTTCATGATGGTTGCCAACTTCATTCCACGAAACCTCTTTTCCTTTTCCTTCCAGCACTATGTCCCTTATCTTTTCATTCTCCGAGGCTGAGAACCCTATTCCTTCTCCCGTATAAAGTTTCACGCCGTTCCATTCCGGTGGTAGATGAGATGCAGTTACATAAGCAACTATATCCTTTTTTAACCGCCATCCGGAAAAAGCACAAACACCAAATGAGGTCGTTCCCGCATTTGTCACGTCAATGCCCGAAGAAAGCAAACCAGAGATGAGCGCATTCGAGAGCAAAGGAGAAGTAGTTCGTATGTCGTTACCAACAACCACGCTCTTTTCGTCTCTTTCTCCGGCATACGTCCCCAGAGCAAGCCCTATCTTTAAAATCGTCTCCGGATACAGGTCGTCATTGAATATCCCCCTTATGTCATACGCCCTGAATATATGCGTGGGTATTTGTTTTTCGTGCATCGCTGATAAGATACACTTTTTCTTTTTAAAAAAGATAGATTATAGTTTCATTTACAAACTCTCTTTCCTTTTACGGAAGAAAAGCTCTTGTAACTTGAATAGTTTAAACCGCAGTCTTCGTAACTCCTCCATGTTCAGTTAATCGAGGTCTCACTTCAATTTTCATCGGTTGTTGCGTTATTTCTTGTTCGGTAGATTTACTTGCCCATATATATGCCTCGCCACTCTTCAATGAACTCAAATCCTCGGATTTTAACTTTTTCAAAGCGCTATTTTTGCCCTGGATATGTTTCAACCATTCTGGCGAATTCATCCGATGCAATAGAACAACGTCCGATAGTTCAATTACCTTAGCATTCACCGAAGGCGGATCTTGTGATGCTATCAATATTTTGGATTGCCATTGGCTCCGCCTTATACGACTCCCACAATCTATTAATACCCTCTTGATTCCTGTTTGGGCGTGTGAACGATTCAAATTCAGGGGTATAAGCTTCCTTTTTACTGTAGTGGAAGATGACAGAGGCAAGGGGTTTATCAAGGGTTGAGATATTCTGCGCTGCCTTCACGGCCATTTCAGTAATGACTCCCAATGTGTAACTTTTTCCTGAGCCTGGAATGCCAAATAGGGATATAGTGTGTGGCTCATTGAGATCAATAAGCACTTTCTTTCCAGATATTTTTCCTATTATTCCCCATTGTTCTGATTCTCCTTCACACCCTATGGTTATAGATTCAGATTCCTTGCTTGGTTCTGAGGCTATTTTCTTTTCTTTTATCAATTCTCCCCTTATTTCTTCTTTTTCACAAAAAAGAAAAACAAATATGGGTATGTTTTTAGTCAAGGTTTTTACCGAAGGTAAAAAAGTTGTTGGTAAATCCTTTCTTTCTAAGAAAAGTTTTAAATTATATCTTCTCAAGAATACCCATCAATTCCTCTTTGTCCAATTCCTGTCTATGCTTTTGGTCTCCCCACACCTTCCTGTAAAAATAGAAATATTCATAAAGCGAGGGTAAATCGCGGCAAAACACTACTTTATGATTCTCAATAACCTGAACCTTCATGTATAGCGGAAGCTCTTCAAATAGCCATGTATCATATCTTTTTCCCGACACATCTATATTTTCATAAATTCTTCTCAAAACCACGCTCATATCCTTCTTATTTCTTATTTCCGGTGCAACAATACAGAAATCCCGGTCACTCCTCCCATCAGCTTGCTCTTTTGCACCAGAGCCAAACAAAAGGACTGCGAGAATTCTTTCGTCCTCCGCCAGAAATGCGAAATCCGCTTTTATTCGCTCTTCCTCATCCATTTCTTCACCATTTCCATAAATTCTTCTATCGGCACTAAAAGTTCCTGTATTGATTCTAAGGCTATTTCATCGTTTAGTTCGTTGTATTCATGAACTAATCTATTCCTCAAACCATCTGCTTCTTTTAAAGCCTCTTTTATTCTTGTATCTATTATATCTAACCCGAATATCTTTTCTATGTTTGTATAATCATCTTTTGGTAGCTTACCTTCGTCCTTTAGACTCATTGCGACTACATCTGTTGAAGCTTCGACCACTTCTTGCATGGCTTTATAAACTGCAAGTCTCGTTTTCTTGTCCATCTCTCCAACACCCTCTACCTCATTTAGCCACGTTCTTATATCCTCCATCCGCTCTTCTATGTGCTCTATTTTGTCAATGTATCTTCGCAACCTTTCACTGTCCATAATTTACCCCCGCAAATCCACTATCTCCGATAGTTCAGGTCCCGTGGAAATCAGCTTCACGGGCACTCGTGTATCGCGCTCAACCTTAGCCACAAAATCCTTTACCTCTTTACTCAACTCTTCGTACTCCCTCACACCTCTGCATGAAGCGTCTAACCTGTCCACACCGCTCAATGCCACCATTGTCGCTCCATTTATCATCGCCGAGTAAGCAGCCATCTTTGCATCCCATTCCCCTATCCGTCTTTTCCGTCTTGTAACCGTGCCAAACTCCTCGATATGCAATTCAGCCGCTTTTTCTTCCGTCATTTGCGTTTCAAACGGACCTTCGCCCACTCGCGTTGGAAATGACTTGAATACCACGATGACGTCATCCACTCGTGTAGGACCCATGCCCACGTCAGCAGCCATCTGTGAAGCAGTCGTGTCTTTAGACGTAACGAAGGGGTACGTTCCGTAGAGCAGAGAAATGCCAAAACCTTGCGTGCCTTCTATCAGCACACCGTTCCCACGGTCCAACGCCTCGTTTATTTCCAACGGCACGTCACAAAGGAACTCTTCCAACTCCTTTACGTCCTTCGCTTGTCTTGACTTCCTAAAAACTCTCGCTGCATTCGCAGGTCCGCATCCGGAACCCGTGGACCCTATTTTGCCCTTTAAATGCGTGTCCCTCTTATCCTCTTCAATATGTTCCTCTTCGATTATGCCGCATCGCCGGTCCACGCCTACTCGCCCCTGCAGCCCGAAGGAAGCTATTTCTCCTTTGAACACCCGTGGGTCAACCAATACGCCAGCGCCAATCAGAAGCCGTGCAGATTCACATACAAACCCCGAAGGCACCATCCTCAATGCATATTCCTTCCCTTTTACCACAACCGTATGCCCCGCATTGGGTCCTACTCCTCCTCGTGCAACCACGTCCGGCTCGTCATGCTTTGCGAGATACGCTACAATCTTGCCTTTACCTTCGTCACCAAAAAATCCCCCGACTAATATTGTTGATGGCATGCTAATTGCTCAATATCATGTGCACTTATAAAAACAAAAAGTTTTTTAGTGTAGTGAGATAAAAGCTACCCCTGGTTATGACGCAAAACGAGATAATAGGTTATCAATTCGCAGAGCGGATAAAATCTGAGCTGATAATCGGCTCCAAAATGCTGATGGTGATAGAAACGCTGAAGGAAAGTGAATTAGAGGGTGCGAAAAAAGCGGTGTTTGCTTTCTTCGACGCCTTGTCCACAGAGACGGGAATAGCATTGAACGCGACTGGAATGCAAGAATTCATGCAGGTGGAAGAAAAGGTAACGCAGGTAAAAAGAAGGGTAGAAGAGGCGGATTATCAGGAGGCGCATGCAAACCTCGGAAGAGCAGTATCGCATGCTACAACTGCCTGCGAGAGAACCATGAGGGCATTGATGGAAAAGGGGCTGCTGTAGTTAGTTAGAAGTAGAATTCCCTCACATACTCCGGCTTCCTCGTCAATAGGTCACGAATACTTACGATTCCTATGAGCACGTCATTTTCAACCACCGGCAGTCTTTTTATCCGCTTCCTTGCTGCGAGTTTGCACGCTTCCTCCGCTGACGCTTCTGGCTCGATGGTAACCAGAGGAGAAGCCATTATTTCTTTCGCTTTTGTTTCGCTTGCCCTTCTATCCTTCAAAAGAACCTTTAACGCTATGTCGCGTTCAGTAATTATCCCCGCTGGTTTACCCTCTTTCGTTATCACCACACTCCCTATTCCCAATTCTTCCATATCCTCCGCTATTTTAGTGACCAAAGTTTCGTTATCTTCCGCGATAATCGGGCGGCTCATCACATCCCTAACTTTCATCTTTCCTTTTTCACCTCGTTTTATTATACACTTTAAAAATAAAAATAGGACTTTATATGTTTAGATAACAAATAGCTACACATGATGAAGGTGGCAATAAATGGATGGGGTAGAATAGGTCGAATTGTATTCAGAGCGGCGTTACGCAACGACTCGAACGTGGATTTTGTGGCAATAAACAGTCACGCTGCGGAGGCTTCCTGGATGGCGCACCTGTTAAAGTACGATTCCGTGCACGGTAGGGAGGGCGGAAAGATAATAGCGGATAAAGACACGAACACGCTGGTCGTGAATGGAAAGCAGATAAAGATATTGGCAGAAAACGATCCGGCGAAGTTGCCATGGCGCGATTTGGGCGTGGACGTGGTAGTAGAATCAACGGGGAAGTTCCGAGATAGAAAAAGCGTATCGAAACACATTGACGCGGGTTGTAAAAAAGTAATAATAACAGCACCTGCAAAAGACCCTGACGTTACTCTTGTCCCGGGCGTCAATGACGAGACGTATGACCCTGCGTCGCATAACATAATCTCGCTTGCCTCTTGTACCACCAATTGCCTGGCTCCCGTGGCGAAAGTGTTGAACGACGAATTTGGCATAAATCGTGGGTTCATGACCACCGTTCATTCTTATACGGGCGACCAGCGGATTCTCGATGGAAGGCATGAAGACCTGAGGAGGGCACGTGCCGCAGCTATGTCTCTAATACCAACGACAACCGGAGCGGCGGCAGCATTAGGTCTCGTATTACCCTCGCTGGCGGGTAAAATGGACGGGATAGCGTTGCGAGTGCCCACTTTTAACGTTTCCGTGGTTGACCTCGTAGTGGAGTTGGGTAGCGTAGTTACCATTGAGGGGGTGAACCGCGCTTTTGAAGAAGCGTCGAAGGCATCGTTAAGTGGAATTCTCGCTGTTTCTCATGAGCCTCTCGTTTCCATAGATTATATCGGCTCGAACTATTCTGCGGTGGTTGATGCGGAGTACACAAATGTGATAGGTGGTGTAGGCGGCAAAGGTAGTTTAGTGAAAGTGCTTGCGTGGTATGACAACGAATGGGGCTACTCCTGCAGAGTGGTGGACATGATAAAGAGGATAGAGGAACAGGGAGTGTAGAGATAGGAAATACGGGGCTAAAAGGAGGGTGGAGGAAATGAATGAACAGTTGAGTGACTTCCTGACAATAGATGATTTCGACGTAGAAGGAAAGATAGTGCTCTTCCGGGCGGATATAAATTCGGTGGTTATAGATGGAAAAGTGCAGATGAAGGAGAGAATATTAGAGAATGCAAAAACTATACGCGAGCTTTCGGAGAAAAAAGCGAGAGTGGTTATCCTCGCACATCAGAGTCGTGTTGGTAGGGATGACTTTACCTCTCTGGAACAGCACGCACAACTGCTCAGGAATCTATTGGATTTGAAATTCATTGACGATATAATAGGACCTGCTGCGAGAGAAGCGATAAAGAATCTTAGCGATGGGG
>WJOV01000098.1 GCA_009618475.1 Methanosarcinales archaeon
GGCGAGTACTCAGGGCTGAAGATGTCAAAAAGATGGTCAATTGCTGTAAGAATTTGAGAGACAGAGTTATCGTACTGATGATGTTCCAGGGTGGGTTTGATACACAGACATTACTAAGTCTCGATTACGGTGATGTGAAAGAAGGTTTGGAAAAAGGAGAAGAACCTTTGGTGATTCAGGTTGTTCGTCAGAAAGAGGGGATTGATTACAAGACCTGTATAGGGCATGATGCGATTGAAGCTCTGAAATTATACCTTCACGAAAGAGAAATGGGGACGAGATATATTCCCGCAGAGAATCTAAAGCCTGATTCTCCATTATTTATCAGTGAAAGGGTTTATGATAAGAAAAAGCACGGAAGATTGGCCAATATAGGTGTGGGGATTGTATTTAAGGATATAGCAAGAAGAGCTGGCGTGGTTGACATGGAAGACCTGAAAAGGAGCGATATAAATATTGTCGGGGCTCATGCCTTGCGAAAAAGCTTTTCCACTATCTGCCGGAATTCTGGAGTCCCTCCGGACCTTGTTGAGTACATGATAGGGCACAGGCTGAAATTTAACGGTGCATACTATGGACCATCCGGTGAGGAACTGACAGAGGAATACAGGAAAGTAGAACCATCCCTGAGCATAAGCGAGATGGGTGTAAAAATTGGAAATGGAGTAGCGGGCTCAAAAGTGGAAGTGATCAAAGAAATCGCAGAGATATTCGAGATCAAACTTGATTGTCTAATGGATGGTTTCATGGAATTACATAATGTTAACAATGAGGGTGACATCGTAAAGAATCCGGAGTTGCTAAAAGACCTCAGAGATTTTCTTAGAGACGAAATCATTACGAGATGTGAAAAGCGGATGAGGCGAGCATTGAAAGATGAGGAGCAAAAGATGAGTGAAAAAATCGAAAAGGGCTTAAAATCAACTGTCTCGAAAGTGGGAGTGATCAAAGAAATTGCAGAGACATTCGACATCAGATCCGATTGTTTATTGGATGGATTTATGAAATTGCATAAACTTGGTAGCGAGTGTGATATCATAAGTGATCCAAAGTTGCTAAAAGACTTCAGAGACTATCTTAGAGAAGAACTTAAAAGGAGATGTAAAAAGCGGGTGATGCCGCTACTGGAAGAAGGGGAAATAAATATGAATTCGGTTTACAAATGCACAAACTGTGGGACGGACCTGAAGAAGAACTGGGAAATATGCCCCAAATGCGGAAAGAAAGTAGGATTTACAACGTGCGATAAGTGCGGAGAAACGCTATCCTGCGATTGGGACTACTGCCTGAAATGTGGTGAAAAACTCTGAAACTTCGATTCATACCGTCGAGATCGCGGATTGCGCTCGCTGAGATGATGGAAAAAAGAGAAACTCAATAGGCTAAACGATTTTTCAGACTCTCTGTGCTCTCTGCGGACTCAGCGGTAAACAAGTATAATATTTTTTCAAGTGTATTCAATAAAAATTACAAATAGTGGACAAAAAATTTTGTAACTACGAAAGTTTTTTAAGTAACCTTCTTAAATTAAAGGAACATGGCAGAAGCAGAAAGAGATATGGGAATTGGTGTTGATAAACTTGACACCAGAGGAGATGCAGAGAAGTTCAAGGGACTTTATAGAGAGTTAGGTCTTCATAGAATATACTTTTTATCACTGACCTTCCAAAATTAAAATAGACATTAACACAGATATTTTTATTTTATTTTATTTTGTTTTACCTCAAACTCGTTTAACCTGCACCCTACTCAACCCCATACCCCAACTCCTCACAAATCGCTCTTCGCTCCTTCTTCTCTTCGTCAGTCTCTACCCGGTTCACCGAAGCGCCATCAACCACGCCAACCACTGCCCGTCCAAGTTCGGTCTCGGCAACAAGAACGTCCAGCGGATTTGCAGAAGCCACGTAAATATTCGCAACTACGGGATGCGACTTCAAAGCACCCAATACGTTTATCGGAAATGCGTTATCGAACATAATAAAAAAAGTGTGAGAAGCGCCGATTCGTAGGCAGTTCTCACACGCTAACTCCTTTAACCCTTCGTCATTCCCCGTAACCCTCGTCAGTCTCGGCACCGCTTCGTTCATCGCCACTGCGCACTTTATCCCCGGCACTGTAGTCAAAAGTGTCTTGAAGATGTCATCGCATGCGAAAACGGTGAAATTTCCCTGCCCGATTATCACCTGCTTCTCTTCCGGATTCTTTACCTCCACTTGCTCTATCTTTACCGCTGCCTCAATTTCAGTTCCTGTTTTCTCCATTGCTTAAAGCTTGTTTCTGAAGTTTGTTTCTACTACTCCGTCATGCTTAACGCTTCTTGTTCGCATACGTCTATGCAGACCTCACAATCGGTGCACTCCTCGTTGTTTACCACTGCATGTTGTTCTCGTCCATGTGGAGCACTGCTTGCGTCATCCTCAACCAAACTTATGCACTCCACCGGACATTCCTCCACGCATGCGCTCGTTCCCTTATCCTTCCTACCTGTACAGCCATCACACTTCTCCAAATCTACTAATACTCCCATTTCTTTCTCATCACCTATCCCATCCTTCTTTTTTCATCATATATATAAATTGCTATTTTTTTCTATCGCAAGATAGACCTCCTTCTCACCTATTTTCCATTTCTTATCGTAAACCTGCTCACCTTTCGCCGAACTCTCTTCTATACTCTCAGCAAGCGTCTCCTCACAGATATAATCCGAGAATCTATTTATCGACTCTTTTACCTCCTCGTCGCACTCGTACATAACCCTTATCTTCGCCGTGTATT
>WJOV01000003.1 GCA_009618475.1 Methanosarcinales archaeon
CCCTTCACCAGAATTAAACGCAATGTTCAATTTTGAAGCTACCTGTGCAATAACCAGTTTAACGTTTTTTGAAGTCGCACCATAGCTCATCCCGGAGATCATAATTGGCGAAGCAACTTTTAACGGCTTTTTGGCGTTAGAGCAGATACAAATCTCGGTATTTACTTCATCTTCTCTGTTCAGAGGAATTCTGTGCACCTGTGCGGGAATGAAATGCAGGTCATCTAAAGAGAACGGTAGCTTTTTCAATGACCCCATTGAACGAACAACGCTGGTGCCCGTGGCTGCCATATCTTTGATTTCCACGCTCGTTTGATAAAAAGAATCCTCTTCATCAGACCTCTTTTTACGCATCAAGAACCTGCTTTCCCCAACTTCTTCTTTGTCGCAGAAATATAGCCCCTTAAGTTTATTCTCATGATAAACAGGACAAATATTGCAAATACACCCCTTTACTTCAATGTCACAATTACTTTTACCCGTAGCACAATACAAAACCTCTCCTTTACAGTCGTGAGGATAACTGGGGCACCTCAAACAAATGCATTTCTTTCTACTTTCTTCCGAATCTTGAACCATTGGTATTTGTTCAGCTCCTTTTATAACCACAGATTACACATATTTTCACGAGAAACCTTTCTTTAAAAAAGAAAGCTTTACCAAAGAAACAGGTTTTTGATAAAACTTTTTTCTAAAAAGTTTTAGTGTTAATCTTGTGTAATCTCGTGGTTCTATACAAATACCGCTATTGCTTTGCCTTTCCATCCCGGCAGTAGTAGCCCATTGGCTTTCCGCTTGCTAAATCGCATTCTTCCCAGATAGGACAATCACCGCAGATGCACATTTGGTTTGTGTCAATGTCCATGCACGCAGCGACACCACTCGCACAGTACAGTCCGGGAATATCTTCTGGCTTTGGCATCATCTCTTTTGCTTTTTCCATCTTTTCCTTTACACACTGGCTCGTGTTCTGAACTGGACATTCGGTGCAGATACATTTCTTAATGTTTTCTACCGTAAAAGGAACTTTTTTGTTAGTTTCTCCCATTTTTATACCTCCTAATTTTTTATCCATAATATAATGTTTGATAAAAATTTTAAAACTTTAAAAAATAAAAAGAGAAAGAATGGACGGATTTACTTCCTGAGCTCCCCCAATCTCTTCTCTACCTGCTCTAATTCCTGCCTCAGAGATTGTGAACGCACATCAAGCATTGAAATCTCTTCTTTTACACGCCTCGGTATCGGAGCTCCGATTATACTCAATCCACCACTTTTATACATCTCAACTGCTTCTTTCACCGTACCCGCCGTGAGAGTCGCAATATCCACGCCTGCAGTATGAAGCATATGATAAATATTTGGTCCTATGTTTCCCGAGATAACCAAATCCACACCTTTATTCAGAAGCGTTTCTGGATGTGCGATACAGAAAGCTTTCCCTGTCTCATCAATCCTGCTTTCGTTTGGTACTGCCTCAAACGCCATTGTATCAGGGTCCACAATCACGAAGTATCTGCTTCTTCCAAATTCCCAGTGCACTCGTGCATTCAGGTCTCCCGCCGCTGCAGTTACACATATCTTCATCTTTAACTACCCTATAATTTATAGGAGCTTTGCCCTTTTAAAATATACACAGTCAATCCAATCTTCAGCAGAACTGAGACATAAGTCTCCTCTTAGAGGATACATTCCCGGTAAGTATTCCTCAATGATATCGTCTGCTTCGCATTTAGGTTGTCCTGATGGGTCCATCCCAAAATAGGGACAGCCATCCGTAAAAGAGAATTTTTCCGCATTATTTTGTGCTGGCGTAAATGCCATTTGATAAACACCTCCCCCCAATCAATTATAATAGTACATAAGTTTATGAGCATAAAAAACTTTTGGGTGGGGGATTAAGGGGTAAGGAAAAAATGAAAGGGGGTATAAATCCCAGAAGTAGGTGGGAAATCATTTTGGATATACTTAGGGTGATATCCCAAGAAGAAAGGGAGAGCGAAGGCAAAGAGAAAAAGACACGAGTTATGCAAAGGGCATATTTGGATTGGTGGAGCTTTCAAAGATTAAAAATGTTAATCCTGCGGGTTTTATCTTCGCCCTTCCTCTATTTTTATCCATGGCTGAAATATCTAAAGCCTCTTTTTAAGCTCTGAACTCACTTCTTTCACTTTTTCCGTCACTTCTTATTTCCTTATCGCTTTTCCCTTTGACTTCGACAGCTCTGATGACGTAATCACTATATTTTTCATGAAATTCCTCCTGAAAGATTCTATTTACAACTTTAATGTCTTTAATGTTCTCCATAAATGTTTTACCATCGTATGTGCCGCCGTATGCAATTGCAACGGTTCTATGTGCTTGAGCCATAAGAGAACCCATGCCTCCTCTACCTGCCCAATCGTCAACTCCCAATCTAAATTTTCCGTTGCGGATCACGGTTGAGCCGATAGCGCCGAAGTTCGTATTCAAAGATGCCGGACCGACGGTGAGTATCCTGAAATCCATATATTTATGCTCATCGAGAAACAGGTCATTGAACTTTTCATAGGTGTACTGCTGTAATGCATACCATCCTCTATTACCTCCGTAGCCATGGAAAATATCTTTTAAATCCTGTTCACCGATTTCGTCGAAACGTGTTTCAATGGTTCCATCCCCAGCTCCTTTTATTGCCGCTATAAGATAACCTTCAGACCGGCCTTCAACCGCCATGTAATCTATACCTGCGTGGTATAGAGGTAGACCCGCGCCACCCATAGAACTTATGAAAAAACC
>WJOV01000154.1 GCA_009618475.1 Methanosarcinales archaeon
AAATCTTCTTCAGGGTGGAGGTGGACCCTGCCACGGGGTTAGTTGACGTGATTCAAGGTGATAGGGAGAAGATTTGCACGGCGAATGAACTTGTGCTGGAGGAAGAAACCGGCGACCTTTACTATCACCGACAAACGTTGGGTATCCCGGTGAAGACAGAAAAGGGAGAAGGGGTAAAGTATGGCTCGTTCAAGGTAGAGAACTTCTGGATAGATAAAAGTCCTTTGAGGCGGGTTATCAACGTCGAGTCCTATTATTTTTCGCTACGCTGGCCGTACAGATTGACGGAAAAGCAGGAGCCACTTTTATATGGCGGCATAAATTCTTAGAGTGCAGAAAGAAGATAATAGTTTACAGGGACATTCCGAGGATAGATTTCATCACGCACGTGGAGGACAGGCATCCGAGGGCACGGCTCAGAGTAAAGTTCGCTACGGACATGAAATCTTCGGAGTATGCCTGTGGTAGTCAATTTGGCGTTGTTTCACGCCCGACAGACCAGGCGAGCTATAAGCCAGAAGAGGAGTGGGTTGAGGAGCCCTGCGGTGCATTCCCCTCGCTGAAGTGGCTTGATTATTCTGACGGTAAGAAAGGCGTGACCGTAATCCACAGGGGGACACCGGAGAACGAGGTAAGAGATGGGGACGTCTATTTAACACTGCTTAGAAGCGTTTTAATGCTGTCCTCGGATGGTAAGGCAGGTCCTGCGATACCGGTTCCGAATGCGCAGGAGTTGAAAAGATACGTATTCAGATATTCCATTTACCCGCATGAAGGAGATTGGCGTGAAGCTTCCGCTTACAGGCATGCTTATGAGTTCAACACGGATATGGATGCTTTGCAGTTGCCGGATGGCATGAAACCACCTTTGAAACGCTCTTTTTTGAAAATAGAGCCGAAAAATGTCGTTTTATCCGCACTGAAAAAGGCAGAGAATGGAGATGGGGGCGCGATTTTGCGATTTTACGAGACGGAAGGAGAAGAGACGGATGCTGAGATAACACTGTTCAGAGCGCCAAAGGCGGTCCGGGTCGTGAACATGCTGGAGGAAGAGGACGAAGGAGTGGAAAAGGAGTTGGAAAACGGTGGCGAAAGAATATTGTTGAAGATGAAACCATTTGAGATAGTTACTTTGAGGGTAGAACTTTAATAGTTACATAATAAAAGATTTAAATCATGAAGGCTGCCGTTGCACAAGTCAAGCTTTATAATGATATAGAAGCCAATTTAATAACCATTTCTAAATATATCTCATTGGCATCGAAAGAGGAAATAGACATTTTGTGCTTTCCTGAATGCAATATTACTGGTTATGTGCGTGATTTTAGTAAAGTTAACCAAAATAAAGTAATGGACACGTTGGATATTATTCGAGAACAGGTGACAAAAGATTGTGTGAACGTTATTGTGGGAGCACCTTATTTTGAACGCGAGAAATGTTTTAATAGTGCAATAGTCCTGTTAACGGATGGAAAGCGGCATATTTATCATAAGATTAATCTCACTTCTTCTGAAGAAAGATATTTCAAAAAAGGTAAAGAACCATTAATTTTCCAGTTAGATGATGCTAAGTTTGGGGTTTTGATTTGTAGGGATCAGAATGACCCGATGCTCGCTCGTGAATATAAAATATCCGGGGCAGATGCTATCTTTATCTTATCGGCGCATTTTTATGAGCCAATCGAAGCGATACGAAAACTAAATAAAAATAGAGCTTTGCCAATTGCGAGAGCGGTTGAAAACAATTTATGGGTGCTTAAAGCCAATGCAGTTGGCTCAAATAATGAGAAAATTAGTTTGGGTGGAAGCTTGATTATAGACCCAACGGGTTTTATCATTCACGAAGGTAATAGCGCAAATGAGATGGTTTTAAGTTACGAAATATCAAAAAGAAAAAAAATTTATATTTCATAATCAGTATCTTTAACCTTCCTCATTACTATATCAACGGTATAATTTTGGATTGGGAACTCAAACAAAAGCTTATTGTTTATAAACGTGGTTAAACTCTCCTCGTTATCAAATAGGCCGATTGCGTTAATCGAGAACTGCCCTGTGGTCTGATATACCTTGATAAATTCAGCCAGCTCTACCAATTTAGGTAATGTGGTCATCATCGCCTTTGGTTCTACCTCCAGATTAAATATCGCAAGAAGATTTTTACCAAATTTCCTGGGATTTAGCAATATTGTATAACTCTTAATATAGCCTTCCTTCTCAAGCTTCTCAAGTCTGTATCTCACGCCATTTTCACTCAAGCCTACTTCTTTTGCGATCTTAGATATGGGTGTCCTTACATCCCGTTGAAGTATCTCGAGTATTTTATTATCTACTTTGCTCACCATCATTTATTCAAAATAAAGTCAATTACTTAAAGCTTCCGAATCTTCAGAAAAATCTGGTATTATCTTATTTATCTTCAAATAACCTATTTAAAGGGGGATAAGAAATAATTATTTATTATGTGCTCGATATGTGGCTATTTTTCTCAGCAAGAGGTGCCGACGCGTATCGTTACCGATATGCTCAAAAAGATAGAGCATAGAGGTCCCGATGCGCATGGATTATATGCAGATGGGGAGATTCAAGGGAGTAGAGAGATAAGCAATTTGGAAAGCAGTGAAAAGGCAAGAGTATGTCTTGGGCATTCGGAATTGAGTATTGTTAGAGGAGACGAAGATGTGATGCAGCCATTCCGGTCTTGTGATGGCTCTTTATCGCTGGTACTCAATGGCGAGATATACAATTATCAAGAATTAAGGGGACTATTGGGT
>WJOV01000018.1 GCA_009618475.1 Methanosarcinales archaeon
ATGAGTTCATCAGCCACTCCGAACTGCTGATAGACCTCTTCAGTGCCTCTTTTACATATCACCAGACTTTTGAAACCCTCATCCCTTGCTCCTTTAAGTATCTGGAGTGCAGTATGACTCCCCATGGTGGCGATGGTTATCTCATCCCTAACATAGCCGTCCAAAATGTGATGAATTTCTCTTTTATCTATCATTTATTTATCCCATTTCATGTAACCGTCTCTTCCATTCTGTTCTGTTGAATGGCTTTTCTGAGTTCCATAGCCACCCTCTTCCCCACCGAAAGCGACTCCTCGTAGCGGTATCCCGAATATGGCGTAAAACGTGTTCCGGGAGACCCCTGCACTCGCATGGAGATGTCAAAAACCACGGCTTTCTCCTCCGGAGGACCGGGAATGAAAGTGGACTGTAATGCAAAAGGACCTATAATTCCCGGCGGGTACTCTTCCTTAGCAACGGTGACAAATTTCTCCCCAATGTCGAATATCTGCTCTAAAAGTGATTCCTTTACCGTGCATGCTATATGCCCGGCTTCTATGGCTTTGACGTCTATGTACTTCAAAGCTTCTAACTGCTGTGATGCCGGAAGGCGAAGTATGCCGTCCAGATTTGTCTGTCGCCTGGTATCAATCCCCAGCAGTTCCAGCCGCTCATCTAAGAGTGAGTGGAAGTAATTGAAGTTAGACTGCGCACCCATAACGAACTCCTCGATGACCGCTTTCTTCAGCCCTTCTTCCGTTATTTTACCATCACGAAGCATCTGCTCGGAATTCTTGTAGAACTCCGCGGTAGAAGAGGCGAAGAAGAACGCACGTTCGTATTTCCGCTGGGCTTCCGGTGCTTTAACCAGAACCAGGCGGTCTATTTCCTCAGGGCTTTTGTATATCCGGGGATAGGGAATCCCACCTTTTTCCATCAGGTAATACTGGTTCCTCTCTGCATCTCGTTCCTCTGCCCGAAGCATACTTCTCGACCCGAATAAGGGTAGAAGAAAATCATCTTCGATACGGTCAAAACCCACATAGACTTCAAAGGAGCGGTGTGGGATGAAAATAACGTTATTCTCACGCATCTGCCTCAGCACGCTCTCTTCGGTTATATCTGAAAATTTATCAAGCACGATGGTCTGGTCCACTATTCCGCAGGAATTTTCCGCACGATAGTAGTGGTCATAAGTCTTCTCCCTGCCCTTCTGGCACACCACCAGCGTTCTGAAGCCCATGTCCTTCGCTCCTCGACATATATCCAGTGCGGAATGTGACCCGAGAACGCCTATAATCACTTTATCAAGCTCATATCCATCCAGAAGTTCTTTTATCTCGCTTCTACCTATCATTTTTTTCTACCCCTTGCATATAACCTTGAATAATTAATATTAATTTTTAGTGACTTTTATTTACTTATTGTGTTAGCAAAGCGGGGGTAGCCGAGCATGGACAAAGGCGCAGGACTTAAGATCCTGTTCCGTAGGGATACGAGGGTTCGAATCCCTCCCCCCGCATCCCCTTCTTTGAACCTTAATTTTAATTCATTCTTCTGGCATTGCGTCTTTTACACGGTCCAGTAATATGTCCACAATCCGTTCATCCACTCCTATTGGCTTCGCATAAGTTAGTTTCACGTCTCTTCCTATCTCTTCCCACGCGCCCTCGAAGGCTGCTTTCAGCTTCTCCGGAATGTCCTCTGTCGTATGCGCCCCGTCCGCCAGAAAAACGGGCAGTGCCACTATATTCTTCATCCCGTCTTTTGCAAGATTTCTCAACGTCTCTTCAATGCTCGGCGAGTCCAATTGCATAAAAGCAACCCTTACCTCTCTAAATATCTCCCGCATCTCTATTCTCCTTCTCAACTCTTCCAGCACGCCCTTTCCATACGGCAGTTTGCTACCATGTCCTATCAAAACGACAGCAGTGTCTTCTTCACTTTCTCCTACGGCTATATTTTCCTCTATTGCCATTTTCTTCACCCACTTTATATTGTGTTATTAATGCTTCTGTCATTAAACCAATTCAACTCCACTTAAATAATTTTCGATCTTTTCTGACCTTCCAAAAATGAGATAAAGCGAACAAGACCATAGCTGCCTTCGCCCGCTGTGTTGTATAACTTATATAATTGACTACGACTGAAAATCATCGAAATGCTTCCGGAGAACAACGAATAGAATAACCGATATGATGCTGACCGAACTGCCAAAGAGGAATGTCAAACAGTGCGTGGGCGTTATAGACCACAGAAGTCCCGCGATTAAACTCGCTGGTAAAGCAATTATGCCTATCAAGGTATGAAAAGTGCCCAAAGCGGTTGCCCTTAAATCTTCCGTGGACAGGTCGGAAACAAAAGCCCTCTGGTTCCCTTCCACCATCGCGTAAACCACGCCATAAAGTGGGAATAAAACCAAAAATGCGGCGAGTGAATCGGAAAAAGCAAATCCGAGACAGGTTAACGAAAACAGGAAGTAGCCAAAAATAAGCACTTTCTCTCTTCCTATTCTGTCTGACAGCGTGCCGAAAGGAATGGCAAGCACAGCATAGAAGAAGTTAAAAAGAACGTATAAAAGGATAACGAGGGCGATTGACTCCTTCTCCCCTATATGAGCAAAAGCATCCAGTGCCTTTAATATGAAGAGCATGTAGGTGAAATTGGCTAATGCGAATACCGTAGCCACCGTGATGAACAACTTCAGTGGCGCCGGCAGTTTTTTCAGGCTTATCTGTAAGCTTATCTCCTGCGGATTCC
>WJOV01000119.1 GCA_009618475.1 Methanosarcinales archaeon
ATCCCAAATGCTGATTCCGGAATCGCTTATACTTCATTTGTTGATTCCGATACATCGGACGTGACTGAATTGCATACAGATAAAGCGATTGCAGAGTTTATAGCGGGGAAATATATGGTGGAAGAAGCTGAAAGAAGAAGGGAAGGGGAAGAAGAAATCACGGTGGAAGAGCTAATTGATGAGATTAAAAGATTATTGGGTGAGTTGGAAAAGAGGGTTGGAGAAAATAAAAGCGGGTAAGTGTTTAGTTCCTTTTATAACCACAAGATTACACACAACCTTTCTTTGGTAAAGAAAGCTTGACCAAAGAAACTTATTTTGGGGATTCCAAAAACTTAATCACCCTGACGATAGTCTCGTTTACGGGTGTAGGTATGTTATGCTTTTTACCAAGGTCCACAAAAACACCGTTCAAAAAATCTATCTCGGTCTTTTTACCTCTTTCTATGTCATTAAGCATTGAAGAGCGATGTTTCTCAGTTTGTGGTATCTGTTCATGCCGTAGATAATCCAGGTATTCCTCTGCACGTTCCCAAAATAGTTCGACTTTTTCCGCTTCTGCGACTTTAAAAGCCTCGTGAATTAAAGCTTTGATAATGGCAAAAGAATGAGGATTTGATAGTTTGCCGTAGTTAACCCTGAAAATAGCACTTAGCGGATTTAACGCTGCGCTGTATAATGCTTTAGCCCAGACATGCATCCGGATATTATCCACGGCATCTGAAGGTATCCCCGCCTCGTTGAATATCGCAACGATTTTTCTCAACCTCGGAGTGTTTTCGTTATTGAACTCGCCGATTTTTGTCGTAGCCGCAGAAACGGTTACTTCTACTTCCCCAGGGTGTAATATCTCAAATCCTGTTATGACCGTCCCGCCCATTGCGTGTTCTTCTCCAACATACCTTGCTATAATTTCCTCATTGCCTATGCCATTCTGCAAGCTAATAACTACCGAATCATCAGTAATAAGCGGTTGTAACTCTCTTATTGCATTTTCAGTATCAAAAGACTTCGTTGTTAACAGAATCACGTCAGGTTCGTAATTCGCGTTTAGTTCTGACGTTGCTCTTATGTTTTTGATTACGTGTTCGCCCCATATCCCGGAGATTCTGAGCCCGTGTTCTCTTATGGGTTTTATATGCCTTTCCCTACCGATAAGTGTAACGTCACGCCCCGCATCAGCTAACATACCGCCAAATGCAGTTCCTAATGCTCCTGCACCCATTACGAGGAATTTCATTGTATCATAAATAATTTAGCTCTTTTTATAACCACGAGATTACACATAAGCCCTTTCAGGGCTTGCGGGGACATGGGGCAGAGCCCCATAATTTTCACAAGATTCTTCTTTTCATCTCTAACTTCTTCTTACTGAAATTTAAACATAAAACCTCCACATAAACATATTCAAGATAAATACATATACCGTTAAATTATGGGCATGAAAGAAAAAATTTTGGATGTAAAGAATCTAACGAAAAGCTTCGATGCGAAAAAAGTTCTCGACAACCTCAGTTTTGAGGTTAAAAAGGGGGTGGTCTTTGGATTGCTCGGACCGAACGGTGCGGGAAAGACGACGATAATCAGGATTATTCTCGACATCATAAGAGCGGACCACGGGGAGATAAAGATATTCGGCGAAAAATTTGATGAAAATCTCAAAGAGAAAATCGGTTATCTTCCCGAAGAGAGAGGATTATACCAAAAAATAACGGTTCTCGAATGTTTGAAGTATTTTGCGGAACTTAAAAACGTAAAAAAATCCGAGGATAAGATAGATTTTTGGCTCGATAAAGTCGGTCTCCGCGATTATAAAAAGAAGAAGATAGAGGGGTTAAGCAAAGGGATGCAACAAAAAATTCAACTCGTTGCGGCGTTCATTCACAGCCCGGAACTCTTAATTTTAGATGAACCGTTTTCCGGGCTCGACCCAATAAATACAAAGATGGTAAAAGACATTCTACTCGATTTGAAGCGTGAGGGGAAGACGATAATTTTGAGTACGCATCAGATGGATCAAGTTGAGAGAACGTGCGACCGAATTCTGATGATTAATCGAGGTAAAAGAGTTCTTTACGGTTCGCTCGATGAAATAAAAAGCAATTACAAAGAATCCTTAATTGTGGAATACGAAGGAGACCTGGGGCGGATTGAAGGTGTAAAAAAGATAAACGATTACGGAAAATATGCGGAATTGAGTTTGGAAGAGGATACGGACCCGCAGGAGATTCTTAAAAGGTTAATCGAGATTGTAGGGGTCAGGAGATTTGAGATGAAGGCACCTTCTTTGAATGAGATATTTATCGAGGTGGTAGAAAATGCGTAAAACGTTCATCGTCGCGAAACATGAGTTCCTGGCAACGGTAAAAACGAAAGGTTTTATTTTCAGCCTGATTTTGCCGTTATTAATCCTTCTACCGATGGTGTTTGCGATGGGGTTCATTCCGCAAACGATTTCTGAAACACCGCAAAATATCGGTTTCGTGGATGAGACGGGAACGCTGCAAACGAGCGATAATTTTATCAAATTTGGAGACGTCGGGAATGCGAAGAAAGCTCTGTTGGAGAACGAGATAAACTCCTTTTTTGTTCTTCCCGCGAATTATTTTGAAACCGGGAAAATTTCTGTATATTCAAAGGGTGGATTCTTCAGTTCTCGTCCAACCAGTTCGATAGAGGCATTTTTGATGGACAATCTTCTGCGGGAGTCGGACTTAGACGAAACCTTGAAAGAACGAATTAAAGAGCCCGCAAATGAAGAGGTCATTACGCTAAATGAAAAGGGCGAGGTAGAAGAAAAGAGTGGTGTTGGATTTTTCATACCTTACGTAATCGCATTTGTCCTGGTGTTCGCTATAATGTCTTCTTCCGGGTATTTGATGCAGGGAATCGTGGCAGAAAAGGAAAATAAGACGGTGGAGATTCTGCTCTCCTCGCTGTCTGCAAACGAACTGCTCAGCGGTAAAATTTTAGGGTTCGGCTCTGCGGGTCTCCTACAAGTTTTGGTTTGGATTTGTTCGGGAGGAATAATACTATTTTTAAGCCCGTTCGCATCGTTGTTTCACGGAATCCAAATCTCGTGGATTTTAATTCTTGCAATTGTCTATTTTATTCTGGGCTATCTCTTGTTCGCCGGCTCAATGGCTTGCGTTGCGGCGCCTGCAAGCACTGTAAGAGATGCACAACAGGGTGCGGTGATATTTACGATGTTGGGTATCTTGCCGATGATACTGCTCTCCGTCATCATTAAGGCACCAAATTCGGGCATCGCGAAGGTTCTGACGTACGTGCCCTACACCACTTCTGTAACGACATTGATGCGAATTGCATTGGTTGAGGTTCCGATTTACGAACTCGTGGCGAGCCTCTCGATACTTGCGATTTCCGTTCTCATAATGATCAAGCTTTCCGCGAAAATATTCAAAACCGGAATTTTGATGTACGGAAAGAAGCTGAAGATTAAAGATATTTTTAGGTATCTCCGGGAATGAAAAGTCATGAGCGGTCTTTTATCCTAACGTTTTCATCCGCTCCATGTGCATTGCTATCCACCGAACTGCCAACGGCATTATGTGCGAGCCCTATATCCCGGAGATTCAAAGGAGTTAGACACTGTGTGACGCTTCCACAAATGAAAATATGCCTTGTTGCCATTCCTTTTGAGTCCGGAAAACTTCTTCCACAAGATATTCCATTTTATTTCTTTCTTCATCAGGCATTTCCAAACCTTGATGCATCTTAAGCGACCACGAAGCAAGTTCAAGATGACGATTATCCGTGGGATTAAACCGTGGTAAACTTAACTGCTCCATCACCTTTTTACTCAATCCTCGTTTGCTCTTCCCGCTCCGTGCACTTAAAAATTTATGAACAAGTTCGGAGTTCAGGAGCGCACATACAAAATGTGCTTCCTCTTTCCTGTCCAAAGGGATAAAATAAATCGTTCCATCGGGAATGGGCAACCTCTCACCAAGCAACCTGTCTCTAACCGTGTTTATCACCACAAATTCCGGCTTGAATCCCAAACCACACCAACAAACTTTATAGGGCTTCCACGTATATGTTCCCAGCCCAAACAAGCCATAAAAAGGTTTTTGAGTGAAAATACGTGACTTCCGAGCCATAAAACGGTCTTTAAACCGTTCGAGGTATTTGTAAGTTAAGGGAAGTGTTCTCGCTAATCTCTCCTCGTTATTCTCTCCAGCTTTACGTTGCGGGATAATCGCATAAGTGCATCCCTCAATTTTCCACGCACTGACGTGTCTTGGCTGCAAGAAAGGATAAACTGCCTCCGCTTCTATTTCATACGTTTCCTTATCGTCCTCCGAATTTCGCTGAACAACCAATCTATCCCCATTCCGTTCAAGTGGGCGAACAATAAGCACATCGGCAACATCGTGTTTGAGTCCATGACGAATCTCATAAATGCAGTTCCCTTCCATGAATTCTGTTTCTTTCAAGTCCGGCGTCAAAACGACCCAGGAGGACGTAATATCTCTGTCAATTGAGGGTTTCGCCTCGCCCTTCTCTACAACTATCTCGCCGTCACTTTTCGACCATGTCTCGTAAGGCACGGGATAAACAGTTCTGTCCCCTCTCTTTAGCACTATTATTGCCGTTTCATTTCCAATTCCAAACGGATTCACTCTCCGCAAATCCGCTACTTCTTTAACCCCTAACCGCACATTCTCTCGAACATGACGGACGGAAAACCGGCGGAACGTCTTACCTGAAACATTTGTCAATAAAGGTTGTTTGATAATAAAACTGCATAAACCACCTTCTTTTAGATACCTGTGAATCGTAACCTGCGTAAAAGTTACCAGATAATCATCGTTACTGTGTCCTAATTGTGCCTCTTGCCCGTGAAAGTCGAAAAGAGCATATCCTGGCAGTAATTCCCGTTCTATCTGTTTTCGATACTCGCCGGGAAGAGAGTTCCAGCTAATCCATGGTGGATTGCCCACAAGATAAGCACAGCCATCTGGTAGTATGCCGTCTATATCGTCAAACTGTTCGCTTGCAGGTCGCTTGAAAACCGTATCGTAATGCAAGGCGTTAATTTTGACATCGGGAAGAGGAAGACCGAATTTAAAAGCGAGCCAACAAACCAGGTTCAGTCGTGCTGTCAGGACACAAAGCGGGTTGATGTCACAGCCAACAACTGTTCGCAAGATGCCTTTCATCACTTCTTCCGGCGATTTATCTTTGTTAGCTTGATATTTCATTTCGGCAGCAGCGAGAAGGAACACACCTGAACCACACCCGGGGTCTAATAAAACGCTTTTCAAATCCCCTCTAAATCCGCTCATTTCTATCGTTCTCTCTGCTAACCAATAAGGAGTGAAGTATTCGCCAAGGTCGTGCCTGATTTGACGTGGTATTATTTCTTCGTATAAGTTTGTCAATAGATTCGCCCATGATGATACTGAGTCCCTGAGTTGATTTGCAAGGGAAGTTGCCAACCGCATAACAGGTTGGAATGCTTTGCTGACCTCTTCTTCGCCACAAGCGGAAAGAAATCCATCGCCCCACAGTTCTGGAAGGAGGTTTTGCACACCCAATTGCTCTCGATAAAAATCGGGGCTTGCAATGCATTTAAGGACTTCGTGAATCGAAGAGCAATCCACAGGTTGGATTTTGTCTAGGCGGTAGAAAATAACACCACGTGCCAAAACTGTATAGAATGATTGTAAAACGAAAAGGAGTTCCTTGGGTGAGGCATCGCAACCTAATTCCTTTGCGAGGCTTGAAAAATGTGTTTTTACTCGCGCCTGGTTCCAAATTTCGCCATAAAGGCTGCCAATACTTGCACACCATTCAGAATACTGTAATGCCTGCGGGTCTTGACGAAGTTGGCTTAGCAACCACTGCACGGTATTCCCGTAATTAGATAGGTCTATTCGTAGATTCCCTTTTCGTTTATTTGTGATTTTCACAGCTTTGCTCATAGTCATAAGATTACAATCACCCCTTCCAGGAACGGTGCTTCTTTCATACGTCCGTATTGCAGCCGCCATTGTAATGCAAATGATATTGTCAACACACCCGGTGCTGGAGGATTATCAATTATACGCTGCACTATCCCCGGCGTAACATTTAAATCCTCAACTTCAGTAATACCAAGTTTCTCCTCTAACCGCCCGATGATTTCATCCACACCAATTTCCTTCCGCAAATAATTATCACGCAATTCTCTTGCAAGCCTCGTTGTGCTATAATCCCCTGTTAATTCTTTATGGATATAGCAACACCGAAGAATTCCCAGCCGTGCATGACCTTCTTTGTCCTCTTTCCGGTAGATAAATAGCAGAACATTATAGGGCAAACCAAAAATTTCCTCATCAAGACTTCGATAAGGACTTGAAGATTGTGGTTGCACTGCTGACGTAGTTTTAATATCTATATTGAACAACGGCAAATCCTTACCCAATGTAGCAGAACCTTCCATAGTTAGACCAGTCCGTTGTTCGAGGTAGCTCCTGCACTCACGCTCGATGTATGTCCCTATTTTTTTACCATCGGTCACCTGAAAAAGTTCTGCAATTTTACGCTGACTTACATCGGCACAGAAATCTCGAATGATGTCAATATATTGTAGAAAATCGCTTTCTTTTCTACTATCTTGATTTACCATGTCAATCGTTCCTCAGATTACAATATTGCTTACAAAGATAAAATACTTGCACATTACGCCTAACGTCCGGCGTGTATCTGAAGTTCCGAACGAAGTGAGGAATTTGGGCGGAGTGCCAGGGCACGGAGTCAGATACACGCCTGTTATACGCACCCGTAAGGGTCGAAGCGACTGAAGGGAGCGGAGAGTGCTGCTGCCTGTCAATACCCCAAAAAATGGGCTCCTGTATGTGTCTGTTTAATCAACACCACCACTTGGCTTGTAAATCCTTGTAAATCTCCTTGGTCCTGTTTTCAATCGAAGACTTGTTAAACACTTTGGAATGCGCAATGTTAGATGACAACCTCCGTGTCATAAAGAATAAACTTCTATCATAGGTATGTGTCTTCTCAAGGGGATTGCGGTTGCGAACCGCACTGTTGTATCTCTTTTCGAGCCAGGTAAGATTCCCCAGATGATGCTCGGTATCAGCAAAATCCGTTTCATTCTGGAAACCAGCAGATGATAGGGAAAAGGTAGGATGCTGAGAAAGAATATGTTCAATAGTGGGGCTTTCTGTCATGAATCTCTTGATGTCTTCCCGTGAATATTGTTTGCCATCTATGTACTCGCAGTAGTTGAGAAACATATAAGGCAAAGCGGCATTATCATACACATTTGACTTCATGTTTGATTCGAAAAGACTTTGTGGCATCCAGTACTCATTGAACTCTAGCAACCACTTGCAAATCTCTTTGTCGGAGTAATTCTCATTTAGAGAGTAAGCATATCTTGATATATCAGCTCTGGGGTCAGTGCCTCTGGTTTTATAAACCCTAACATCTATAAGTTCCATAAGGTCAAAGAAAGTGTATTTTCCCCCCAGTCGGTTCAGATCTGGGACTTCTTTGTATAGTTTTCCAAGCATCTCAAGTTTGACTATAAGCGGGTATAGTGTTGCGGAGGGGCCAAGTACAACAAAAACCTTATAGTACTTACTATCACGTTCCACCCGCTCCAGTATTGACTTTAGAGATCTAAAGAAATCTAACAGATTACGTATGTACCGAGTGATGAATGACTCCATCTCATTGAATTTGCTGTTGCTTCGGAACTTACTCAATTTTTCTTTTAGGAAATCCAATACGTACGGCGCAGTAGCATCGTAGTCTTTATCGGAAAACGACACAAAATGATAGCGCATTATGTTGTCTTCGTTAAAGTCTTTGCTGCGTATTAGCTTGATATTCTCATCATCCGCAATTTGTTTAATATCGTCATACAGTTCAAAAATTTCTCCAAAAGCGTCGTTTATATCGTCATCAAGCTTTTTAGACAAATACCTGTTCGAATAATACACTAACAATGACTTGGCCTTTTCCATGTTGGTCAGAGGTTTACCCCTATCATTTACTGTTTGAAAGATTCTTATTGCGTCTCCTTCACTTTTTTCAATGAATTCCATTATTTCAAGCCGTTCGATTGTTCGTAGAAGAGTTTGTATATCCCTGATTCGGTCCAGTTCAGTGCTTATTTCTTCGTATGCATTCTTGAGCAGTCTTTGGCTCTTGTTCTCAGGGTCTAATACCTCTCCTTCTAGTATCTCAACAAATTAGTTTTTAGACAACTATAAATACTGTGAGTTTATCCTATATTTTATGAAAAGGATAGAACTTGCGGAAGAGGAGGTAAAGTATCTCGGAGAATTTACAAAGAAAGGTCAGAAAAGCGCAAGAGCATTGACAAGAGCCCATGTTTTGCTTTTGGTTCATAAAGGGAAAAAGGAAACGACAATAGCAGAGATATTAAACATAAGCCGAGCAACTGTCTCCAACATTAAGAAAAGATACCGTGAAGAGGGACTTCAAAGCGCTCTGACAGAGAAAACAAGACCGGGACAGCCTCAAAAATACACGAAACGGCATGAAGCAGAAATCATAGCGCAGGCATGCACCAAATCGCCCGATGGCCGAAAGAGATGGTCGCTGACATTACTCACCGAGGAGATGCGGAAAAGGGACGGTTTTGAAACAATAAATCGTGAGAGCATACGGCTGATTTTAAAAAAAGCAAAACAAAGCCGTGGCTGAAAAGGATGTGGTGCATCCAGACGATTGATGCAATATTCAGAGCGTGCATGTACGACGTCCTTGACCTGTATGAAGAACCGTACGACCCGAAAAAACCTATCGTCAATCTTGACGAGAAACCAAAGCAACTTCTCGGCGAGAAGAGAATGCCCATACCCATGAAGCCAGGAAGTCCTGAAAAATACGATTATGAATACGTCCGGAACGGTACGGCAAACATATTCGTAGCAGTCGAAATCAAGGCAGGAAAACATGTGACGCAGGTCACAGAAAGAAGGACAAGGAAGGACTTTGCGTTGTTCGTAAAGATGCTTGTTGACGGAAAATATCAGAATGTCGAAGTCATCCGACTTGTCGTGGATAATCTCAACACCCACAATGAAAAGTCATTCTATGAAACATTCAGCAAAGAAGAGGCAGAAAAGGTCCTGAGCAAAATTGAATTCCACTACACACCAAAGCATGCAAGTTGGCTCAACACTGCGGAAATCGAGATTAATGTGATGGACATTGAATGTACGGACAGACGGATCGGTGACTTGGAAACACTTGCCCGGGAAGTGGCTGCATGGACCAAGAGAAGGAATGACCAGAAAAAGAAGATCAATTGGAAGTTTACGAGGGATAAGGCTGATAAGAAGTTGTCCAAGTATTATATCTAAGGATTAAATTGTGGAGACACTAGCTTGAAAGAGCGTATTGAATATCTGGAACTTGCAAAGAAAATATTAGAAACACAAAAAGGTGAAGCCGAGGTCGGAGAATAAAAACAATGTTGCGCCGGAATCAAAACGATGAAACCCAGCGATTTAACAAAAATGCCAGAGCCTTGAGCACCCTCCTGATGCCCCGTTTTTCAAAACGGAGTCGGTGACTTTAAAGATATTTCTGGAAATAAAGCTCACCAACGAATATTTCCATAAAGTTCTCTTCTTTTTCAAGTTGTACATGCTCGATTTGCTTTGCAACTGCTTCTGCATCTTCTCTTTTTGTCTTTGATATTAACGCCTGCCTTGCGCCTTCTACTGCCGCATTTCCTACTTTTTTCACTTTCCCACGCTCAATTGCAGGAAGAAGCCCTATGCGTATTGCATTCGCAGTGTTTATAAAGTTTCCGAAAGCCCCGGCCAGAAAGACGCATTCTACGTCCTCAAACTCGATCCCGTATCTGTCCATGAGTGTTTTTATGCCGACGGATACCGCGGTTTTCGCAAGATTTAGCTGGTCAATGTCCTTTTCTGTTAAGCTAATGCCTTCGGCTATTCTAAATTCCTTTTCATCGCCGTGGAACTTGCCTCTACCGTTGATTATTCTTTTGTCCAGAAGTTCCGCAAGCGTATCTATCAAACCGGAACCGCAAACTCCAACAGGTGCGGCATCGTCAATCGTTTTATACATGACTGCTCCGTTCTCTATTCTCACCTCTTTTATCGCACCACTTACGCCACCGATTCCGCACGTTATGCCCGCGCCCTCAAACGCGGGACCTGCGGCACAGGAAGTTGCAATCAATCTGTCTTTGTTCCCGAGCACGATTTCTGTATTAGTGCCGATGTCTATTGCCACGCATATTCTCTCGCTTTTGTATAGTTCCGTCGCCAGCACGACAGCCAGAGCGTCGGCACCGACAAAACCCCCAATCAAGGGAAGCCCATAAACTCGTGCTTCTGGATTTGCCTTAACCCCGAGTTCTTTTACCGTTTTACTTACCGCATTTGCACTCAGGGGTTCGTAAGGGCTTTTACCAAGCGACTCGACGGAATAACCAAAAAACAAGTCTCTCATCACTGGATTACCGACGACCACTATCTCATAGACTTTGCCCTGGTATGTCAGGGCGGTGATCATTTTGTTCGCGGCGTTTCTGATTTCTCTTTCGAGTATCTCCTGTCCTTTTCTCGCAAATTCTATCCGAGAAATTACGTTATTTCCATATTTTGTCTGTGGATTCTCTCTCGAGCTCACTGAAAGCACTGCTCCGGTTTCAAGGTCTATTAAATACATGGCAAGCGTTGTCGTCCCTATGTCAAGAGCGATACCGTATATTTCACCCGTATATTCGCCCATGTCTATTGACTCGTAAAAGACTTTTTCGCCCTCTCTGTGCACGAAAGGCTCGATAGGGATTACCTTATATTCTCCGGATTCTAAAATGTACAATCGCCGAAGGTATAGAATAGACTTCAATCGCACGTAAATGTGCCTGCCGGTTTTTAAAATTCTTGCCTGGCATGCGAGTCTGTGCGTATCATCGTGTATAAATTCGTTTTCCGCATCTGTCTTATTAGAAAGGACTCCTGGGACGCATTCAACTTCTACCAGGCACTGTCCACACTTCCCCTCGCCGCCGCATGATGCGTTTATGTCTATCCCCAACTCCTGCAAATAAGAAAGTATGTTCCTTCCCTTAACGAGTTCGGCTTCTTTTCCATACTCCGGGAATATGATGTTCATGGTTTCTTATTACATAAAAAATAATCCTTTTAAGAAAACTGTTTACAAACTTTTCTTTCAAAACAGAAAAAGTTTATGTGCATAAATTGTAACTACTCACCCCTGTGTCAATCCCATAGAACCGACTGAAGGAATAAATGGAGACCCTCTAAGCGCATCGTGAATAGCATCGAGCACATGA
>WJOV01000078.1 GCA_009618475.1 Methanosarcinales archaeon
TTCACGATTGCAATAACCAGGTAGCAGATATGGTCTACCGGTATGAGTTCACTAATATCCGGGGGCAATAGCCACGACTGCCCCATTTTATCATCCCTTATCGCCATTTCTCGTCATCACCTCGCTTTTATAAGCTAAGAATAGTTGTACGTGCTGTAATAAAAGCTTTTCGGTTTTATTTCGCTTGGAATCGAAAACCTTAAATTTGTAGGATGTGCTTTTGCAATTCGTGTTAGCTCTGGCTATAAAGTGAAGGGGTGTTGAGAAGAAGAACTGCTTTTTATATCTGTGCAGGAAATATTATCTGTTGGTTGTTTGGTAATTGTTGGACAGCCTCTCACCGTAAAAAAATCCAAGCACCAAATACAAAATTATAAACTCATTTTGATTTTTCCACTATCGAACTAAAGATTTTGACTGGTGCTTGATATTTGGTATTTTTAGTATGGGTGCATAACGCTTGTCCTCTTGAATTGTTCGTTACTGAACATCACCAGATATTCCGTAATGCCGATGGCTTCCGACAGGCGTTTTGCGGTTTCTTCCACTGATTTACGGTTGTAACCGTGAAGAACAGTGAACAAATTGTGTTCCCACTTCCCGGGGATGGTTATTCGTTCGTAGCAGTGAGTTATCTCTTTATAAGCTGAGAGCGTATTCCCAACGCGTTCTACTTGCTCCTGAGGCACTTTCCACGCCACTACCGCGTTTGCGACAATCCCTACTTTTCGCTGGTTGACCGAGATGCCAAGTCGTTTGATGACTCCTTTGTTTATCAGCCTCTTTATCCTTGTTATCACCTCCGCGTGGCTTATCCCGATTCCCTTTGCAATTTTACCGAAAGGCTCCTTTACCAGCGGTATTCGCTCCTGCGTGATGCGTAGAATAGTCTGGTCTATCTCATCCTTATCCATGAGACTCACCTCCTTCCGTATCGGAATTGGTGAATTTGAAGCGAACGTCAACCTTAAACACGCGAGTAGTGGCGAGGTCTAAGACGTCGGAGTCAGGGATTCCGGTTCTTCTTTTTATCTCCTCTACCGTGCTTCCTAAGTCTTTATCGCCGCACGTTGTAACGGTGAACCAGAGGTTGTAGTCATGTTCACGGCGATAGTTGTGGGTTACGCTCATGTATTCATTAACGATGCTGACAACCGCCTCCATTTTGCCTTCCGGCACTTTCATAGCCATCAAAGTAGAGGAACAAAAACCGAGCTTTTGGGCATTGAGAATCGTGCGGAGTTTGCGGATAATACCGTCAGAGGAAAGCCTTTTGACGCGTGATAACACCTCTTCTTCCTCGATTCCCAGTTTCTTCGCTATCACAGCCCAGGGTCTTTTTTCCACCGGGAAGTCATCCTGCAGTAATTGTAACAGTTCTTTATCCCGTTTATCCAGCCTGGCAGGCTCTTTCATACTCAATTTTTATCACCTCTGTAATCACAATAACCTATGGACTTATAAATACTAAACTCTAAATTTGGATATTTGAATTTGTTTATGATTTAGTGCTTAGGATTTTCTTTCCCTCCCGATGGTATATATGGACACCACGGCTCCTCGGCTAAATAGTCGCCTTTTAAATCCTCGGGCTCGTGCAGACCACCGCAGACATCTACGAAACTCGTCAAGCCATAAGCTCGTGCACGGCACCCACCGCAAACAACCCGGTATTCACAGACGCCACACTTACCCTTCAAGTCGTCGAAGTCCCGGAGCGCATTTAGTATATCAGAATCGAGCCATATTTTCTCGAATTTCGTTTCTCGAATGTTACCCAGTTTTATAGGGAGATAAGGGCAGGGAGTGACTTCTCCTGTCGGGTATATACGACAATACGTGAGCCCGGCAATGCATCCGCGAGTCCACCGTTCCAGATTCAATCCTTTTTGCGATGCGATTCGCATAAACTGAGGTGCACATACGGGTCTAACGTTAAGGTTATATTTCGCAGTTGCTATTTTTTCAAGCACGCCTTCAATCATCTGCTCATACATGTCCGCAGATATATCCTCTATTTTTACACCTCTGCCGGTAGGCACGAGAAAGAAGAGGTGAAAAGCGTTTGCGCCATGTTTCTCCGCTAACGCCATTATATCGTCAATTTCGTCGTAGTTCTGCTGCGTCACGGTGGTGTTGACCTGAACGACTATATCATTTCTTATGCACGCGTCAATCCCTTCTAACGCACGCCTCCACGAACCTTTCACGCCACGAAATTCATCATGCCGCTCTGGTATGCTCGAATCGAGGCTGATGGCAACTGCTTTTACACCGCTGGCACTGAGTTCCCTTGCAACGGAATCTGTTATGAGCGTCCCATTGGAGCCCATCGCCACAGTCAAGCCCTTCGCAGTTGCGTAACGAGCAAGTTCGAAAACGTCATCGCGGAGCAGAGGTTCTCCACCGCTTAGTATGAGAATGGGTTTGCTTACTTCTGCTATCTGGTCTATGAGCATCTTCCCCTCATCCGTGTTTAACTCACCCTCTCCTGCTCTTTCTCCTGCATCAATGTAACAATGCGGACACGCCAAATTACACGCGAAGGTCATGTTCCAGGAGATGAGCCGTGGCAGGAATCTCCTCGAGGAGGTCTTTTCTTTTTCCTTTTCCTTTTCACTGAGCGAACGAAGATGCTTTTTACTCATTGTTATTCAAAAGTCCCATCTAAATATAATTTAATTTAATTCAGGTGGCATATAAAAACGTATCG
>WJOV01000063.1 GCA_009618475.1 Methanosarcinales archaeon
AGAAAGAGATAGCAAGAGTTGCATCCGCGTATTTTGACATAAGGAAAATAAAATTCTCGGGTGGCGAGCCGTTGATGCGAGACGACCTCGTGGACATAGTGCGAGGCATGAGAGATTTTGAAGACGACATATCAGTAACTACAAATGGCACGTTATTGAAAAAATATGCGGCTGAACTTGCAGATGCGGGGCTGGACAGGGTGAACGTCAGCCTGGATTCGCTTAAAGAGGAGAGATACGATTTCATCACTTCTTCGAGAAATAATCTTCCAAAAGTGATTGATGGCATATACAGTGCGATTGATGCAGGTCTTACGTCGCTCAAGCTGAACATGGTTCTCCCGAAAGTGAATAAATGGGCGCCAAAATGTCCAAATTGTGGAAGACCGGTGGGGAAGTGGCAATCCTGCAACTAATAGAAATGATTCCTTCTTTTAACCATGAGCACTTACAGGGCTTGCGGATGCTAAATTATAAAGCGGACTTTTATGCGGTCGAAGCGGAACTCAAATCGAAAGCGTCGGCTATAAAAACGAGGCATTTGCAGCGCAGGAGGAAATATTTCGTGGATGGCGTAGAAGTAGAGGTCGTTCATCCGATAGATAACACGGAGTTCTGTGCAAATTGCTCCCGGTTAAGAATAACGTCCGAAGGAAAGATAAAGCCATGTTTGCTGAGAAATGATAATCTCGTTCCCGTAGAGAGCGTGGACGAGAAGCACATAGTGAACAAATTGAAGTTGGCGATGCGGTATAGAGAGCCGTTTTTTGGTAAAAGAGATTGAAGTAGGAGTGAGAGAGTGAGTAAAGAAAAGATGGAAGAGAAAATAGAAGTAGAAGTGGAGATAGTTGTGGATAAGGAAGAGATAGTAGTAAACGAGTTCGTGCAAAACGTGATAGGGAGGGCGATTGCGGGTGCGGTTTCTGTGTTAAAGGGCGTGAATGAGGAGTGGGGAGAGATGGAGATAAAAGTGAGGAGGAAATGAAGGGATTTTAGAATAACGACATGGTAAAAAGAACAGACTTGAAAACCGACAGATTTTATAAAGAAGCGAAAAAAGAAGGTTACAGGTCTCGTTCCGCATTTAAACTGCTGCAAATAGTCAATAAGTTCGAGTTGATAAAAGAGGGTGACGTTGTCGTTGACCTGGGTGCTGCCCCGGGGGGTTGGTCACAGGTTGCAAAAGTGTTAGCCGGCGAGCGAGGAGTGGTCGTAAGCGTGGATTTGCAGCGTATAGAAAAAATAGAGGACGTAGAGATAATAAAAAGCGACATAACGAAAGAAGAGGAGACTGTAACGGCTATCAAAGATTGGTTGAAAGGAAGAGACGCTGTGGATGTCGTGATCTCGGATGCCTCGCCAAAGTTGTCCGGGAATAGGGATTACGACCAGTTTCGCTCTTCTGAACTGAGCACGTCAGCGTTAAACATTGCCTCTGCGCTCTTAATGAAAAATGGCAACTTCGTTGCGAAAATATTTCAAGGAGCTTATTATAACAAATTTTATAGGGCTGTGAAGGAGAAGTTCAGGTATGCGAGGGCGTATTCGCCGGAAGCGTCGAGGAAACGGAGTGCCGAGGTTTACGTAATAGGAAAAGGTTATTTGGTAAGGTAAAAAACCACGAGATTTAACAACACTTTTTCTTTTTCTTTTTCACAAAAAGAAAAAAAAGTTCTTTTGGTAAAGCTTTTCTTTCTAAGAAAAGGTTTGTTATGAGGCTAAAAGAAGCTTTGAAGGATGCGTTAGACGAAAACGAGCTAACTAAACTGATAAAATCTTATGACGTTATCGGAGATATAATCATCATAAAGAATCATCCTGAGTTGGAATCGAAGAAGAGGGAGATTATTGCAGAAGCACTTCGTAGGTGTTATCCGAGGGTGAGAACCATTGCCGCAGTTCCGCTTTATACTCATACGGACGAGCTATACCGGACAAGGGATTTGAAAGTAATTTGGGGAGATGAGAACCTGGAAACTACGCATAAAGAGAGCGGATGCAGTTTCAAAGTAAACCTGAAGCACGTTTTTTTCTCTCCTCGTCTTTCTTACGAGAGGATGCGGGTTGCCAAAAAAGTTTTACCGGACGAGACAATAATAAACATGTTTTCTGGCGTAGGCTGCTTCTCTATCGTGATAGCGAAGATGCAACCGCGGACGAGGATTTATTCCATTGACGTGAATCCGTATGCGGTTGAATACATGAAAGCGAATGTGAGATTGAACAAGGTGGAAGGAGCGGTGATACCGATTCTCGGAGATGCAAGCGAAGAACGGGAGAAGTTAGAAGGCGTTGCAGACCGTGTGCTCATGCCACTACCGGAACAGGCGTATTCTTTCTTGACATTGGCAGTAAGGGCTTTGAAATTGGATAAAGAGGGTGCAAGAGGCGTGATACATTATTATGACGTTTCTACGGGAAGAAAAGGTGATGGGTTATTTAATGTGCCGTTAGAAAGAGCAAGAGATAATATTTCTTCGGATTTCGGTGACTCATTGAGAATAGAAGTGGAAGAGAAGAGGATTGTGCGTTCTGTTGCACCACGGAAATATCACGTGGTTCTGGATTTGCGTGTCGTGCGGACGAGATGAACCGGAGGATATGGAGAAATGGCAAGAAAGCACCCTTCGGGTGCAAATCAATTGTTAGCTATGGCTAAGCCATGGGTGGTTCCAATCCGATAATATACATCCAAAAACTTCGTT
>WJOV01000075.1 GCA_009618475.1 Methanosarcinales archaeon
ACGGAAGAGCGAAATAAGCAAGAGATGAAGAGGAGGGCGGGGGAGATAAAAGGATTGGAGGAGAAAATGGCAGGATTTGAAGGTGTAGAAGCTGCTTTTGAATCGCAGATGCAGACCAGGGAAGAGATGGAGGTGATGAAGGAGAAAAATCAGCAAAAGGAGGAGTTAATGAGAAGAAAAGAAAGAACAATGCAGGAAATTGGAGGAAGAGAGGAGAAGACAATGCGGCTGAGAGAAGAGCGTAAAGAATTTGAAGACGTCGAGGAGCGTGTAGAAGAGGTAAAGAGTAGGATAGAAGCGATAAGGAAACAAAGGGAGAGCATACATTCTTCGCTCGGAGCTTTTAAATCACGCTTATTACAGAATAAGAAGGATATAGAAGAGAGTAAAGAGAAGAAGAAGAAAATAGGGGACCTGGGTCCGGACGGCGAATGCCCGATGTGCGAGCGGGAATTGGGAACGCACTACGAAACGTTGATAAAGAAGCTGAGTGAGGAGATAAGAACCCGGAAGGAAAAACTTTATTCGGTTTTTAATGAATACAAAAGTAAGAAGGAGGAACTTGTTGCTAAGGAAAAAGAGGCGGATTTGCTTATAAATGAGGATAAGGAGCTGGAAAAACGTGTAACTAAGAAACGTGAACTGGACATAAAAATAGAGCACGAAAATAAGGAATTGGGAGGGCGGAAACGAGAATTGGAAGTCGTAATGAGCGATTTGAAGCCTTTTGAGGCGGTGAAGTTTGACGAAAACGTATATAAAGAAGTCATTTCAAAATTAAGCGAGTTTGAGAAGAAGATTAGGGTGAAGAAAGATTTGGAGTTAAAAATTGTGCATGAAGAACGTGAGTTAGGGCGATGGAGAACTGAATTGAAGCTGATAAAAACGGATTTGACGCCACTTATGGATGTGCAGTTCGATGAGAACGACTACAAGGACGTTATTTCCGCACTAACGGGTCTTGAAGTGCTGTATCGTGAGATAATCGGGTTAAAAGCAGAGATAGGAAGGACGGGAGAAGTGACGAATAACGTTCGGCGGTTGAGCGAATTGGAAAGGAAGATTACGGAAGATATAACGGCGTTGCAGAGACAGATAGAAGAATTAGCGTTTGATAAAATGGCGTATGTGGGGATGAAGGCGAGATACGACCGTAAGAGGGAGGAATTGAACGAAACGAAGCTGAGGCTTTTAGAGAAGAAGAACGAGTTCGAGAACGTGTGCAGAGACGTAGAACGTGTATTGGAGGAGATAGAGGAGCAAAAGCGGTTAATAGCGGAGAAAGAGAAGGAAGAGACGGCGATAATGTATCTCAGCTTGCTTGAAAAGATAATGAACGACTTCAAGGTGTACATGGTGGGAATGATTCGCCCGATGCTTTCGGATTACGCATCTGATATGCTGGGAAGGTTAACGGATGGTAAATACAGCAAGCTGGAGCTGGATGAGAACTACGACGTGTTTGTTTACGATGATGGGACGGCGTATGAGATAAACCGGTTTTCTGGTGGCGAGGAGGACTTAGCGAATCTTTGTTTGAGGCTTGCGATTTCCGCTGTCGTCTCGGAAAGAAGTGCGATTCAAACTAATTTTATCATTCTCGATGAGATTTTCGGGTCGCAGGACGCTCTTCGGAAGAGGAATATTATAACGGCGTTGAACGAGCTTTCAAAGAAGTTCCGGCAGATATTTCTTATTACGCATATAGAGGAGGTGAAGGATTATATGGAATACGTGTTGAGGGTGACGGAAGATGAAGAAGGTGCGAGTTGGGTGCGGATGGGGGCGTAGAATAATAAAAGCATCTGTAAGTGTTTAGCTGTAAAATCCCAAAATCATAATACCAAAATATCAATGTTCAAAACAGACTTTTTGCGAAGCAAAACTGCGTGAGCGTCTTTAGTAAAGGTTTTTCGATAAAGAAACTTGTTTTGGATCAAACCTTTTTATAAAAGGTTTGATGTTTCAGTCATTGTTTTATTGGATTAGCCTCTCCGACTCGTAGGCTTCCCGTAACCTTTGCATATCTTCGCTACCTTGCCCCTTACCCTATCATCCGATATATCGTATATCACCCACACAAGCATAGTTTGAACCTCCCTATGGTATTGATGTCGAAGTTTATAAAGAATGGCAGGTATTTATATAGTTGCAGGGCAAGTTCCAAGAAAACAAAGATTTAACGCTTTTCTTTTTAAGAAAAGGGTTTGATAGATAATTATGCCTCAAGTTCGGTTTGAAGTAAAATCCATCTTGGGTAAGGAAATCAGAACAACCGAAGAATATTGGAAACTGATTTCAGAAGTAAAACATCCAATAATCAGAAGATATGAAGAAGAAGTTAATGAAACGATAAAAAATCCCGATGAGGTAAGAAAGAGCAAGAAAGATTTTTCTGTATTCCTTTATTATAAAAAGTATGGTAACTTATTTATCTGCGTTTTAGTAAGACATTTAAATAATGAGGGATATATAATTACAGCATACATTGCGGATAAAATGAAAAAGGGTGATGTGATATGGCAAAAGAAATCTTAGTATTATTTGACAAGGTTGGAAACACATTGGATGTGTGGTTTGGCGAGCCAAGAGAGACTATTTGCGAGGAAGTAGAAGAGGAATTTTTAATAAAAAAGGATATAAAGACCGGTGAAATTGTAGGTTTTGAGAAATTCAATCTTTTACCTGTAAAGGA
>WJOV01000061.1 GCA_009618475.1 Methanosarcinales archaeon
AATCGATGCTAAAAGGAGCGGGTTATTCGCTGCCTGATGCCGTCGTTGCTTCGGGTATGGTGAAAATAGACGGAAAGACGTTTTCAAAGAGCCGCGGTGACGTGGTATGGACGGCAGAGTTCCTGGAACGATTCCATCCCGATACGTTACGGTATTATTTAGTGGCACAATCAAGCCACACGAAGGAGCTGGAGTTCTCCTGGGACTCCTTTTCCATGCGCGTAAACAATGAGCTGTTGGCGGTTCTGGGAAACCTCGTTCATCGGGTTGTGTCATTTGCGTATAATAATTTCGGCGTGATTCCCGAAGGCGATATAGAAGAAGAGGTCTTTGCTGAGATAGAGAAGACGCGTGAAGAAGTGATAAGAGCGGTGGAGGAATACGAATTCAAAAAGCTTGTTGATTCGGTGATGAAGCTTGCGGACTTCGGAAACGTTTTTTTTCAGCGAGAAGAGCCCTGGCATTTGATAAAGAAGGGTGAGAAAGAGAAAGAACGGTGTGGTGAAATAGTAAAGAACGTGCTACAAATATTAAAAGCGGTTTGTATATTAATGGAGGCGGTGATGCCTGACAAGATGGCGGAGGCGTGGTCGCAATTGGGAATGGAAAGTGACGTGCATTCTGTGAAACTTGATGAGATGATGGTGCCGATAGAGAGCGGACAAGCGTTAAAAAAGCCGAAGAAGTTGTTTGAGCGCGTGGAAGCTTATTCAAAAATCAAAATTTGAATATCAAAACCGATGCATGACCCAACGAGCCTGTAGAACCATGTAAAGGGCTTAGTGCTAAGAAAATAAAATTCTTTTGGTAAAGCTTTTCTTTAAGCCCTTACAGGGCTTGCGGGGTGTGTGCCTCGTAGCCTAATCAGCCGGGGAGGTTAAAATCCCTCCTGTGCTGTTTACCCGTATCGGTGCAGAAGCCAACAGTGGCAGGGTGTCCCTCGCGAGGGGGAATCTGAAGAGCCTGAGGCGGTCTTTAGCCTGAAGCGAAAGCGAACCAGAGGTGGGATATGCTAACAACGACCCTCCTCCCTACAGGGGAAGTTCGATGCCTCTATGGGGACGGAAAAACGGGATATTACCATAGGGAATTAGCATGTCTGGTTAGGGTCGGGATGAAGACGAAAGGGTGGTTAGGTGACCGGGGGAGGTCTCGTATCGTCCTCAACCGCGTCCTGGAATATGGCAGAGGCTCTGGGGTAAGGAAGGTATAACCTGGATGGTAAAGCCGGAATGATGCGATACGAGAAGTCGGATGGATTCATAGTAGCGATGACATCGGCGCCAGTGAACGGCTGGTAACAACCGGGAGGATAAAACACCGATTATGCGAAGGAATCCTGCTTTGGTGAAATCGGTCGATGGGTGAGATAGTTGCCCAATTCAAGTAAGTGATTGGCGAAAGTAGGCTCAGGAGAAAGACGCTGCGCTGATTGCCGAAATGGACTGAGCAATGAAGTAGCCTATTGAGGTGGTTGGTGAGAAATGAACCTAATCCCGTGAAAAGAGTGTATATACCAAAGTCAGACGGTAAACGGCGACCGCTGGGTATTCCCACAATCAGGGATAGAGTGGTGCAGCAGGCACTGAAGAACGTCATCGAGCCGATATTTGAAACCGAGTTTTCGGACTCAAGCTTTGGATACCGAGCCGGAAAGAATGCGAAACAAGCGATAGAGCGAATAGAAGAGGTCAGAGATGAAGGACATGAATGGGTAGTAGATGCGGACATAAAAGCATTCTTTGATACTGTGAACCATGAAACTGCGAAGCGTTTTTGATAAAACTTTTCTAAAAAGTTTTTGGGGGAACTACTTCAAGATAGCAAACGTCAATTGGCTATACAAGAATCTCGACGGGTGGACAAGAATGAGGCTGCGTGCATTTAAAGAGAAGAGGAAGAGTTACAACAGTAATCGCCGCATAACAAATGCATTTCTAAGAAATCTGGGCTTGAAATCTTTATCAACGCTCTTGAACCCTGGGTGGTGATTTCACTCCCTGCAATGGGGCAACGCCAAAGGAGAGCCGCATACGGGAAATCCATACGTGCGGTTCGATGAGGGGTCGGTGGTCGAAAGACCTCCTCCTACTCTACCGTGGGCAGAGCCCACGATGTGTAATCTTGTGGTTAGCTAAACAAATATCCGCACTTTATATCTGCATCATTAGCGCAATCACCGAACCAACCATTATCAACGCCATTAATATGCCTATTATTGCTCTCTGCCATCGCCCATTACTTTTCTTCTTCTTCTTCACCACTCTTTTCTTTTTCACCATCTTTTCTTTTTTATTTCTTGGAATGTTAATTCCCAATCCAACAAACAATAGAATAGGATTAATACCTTTTAAAAATATCGTCCAGGAGAAAGAACGTTCGGGAGTGCTGAAAATAAGAAAGAAAAAAGAAAAAAATATTCCCGCTTATTCCAATCGTATCGCGGGAATCCAATTGTTGTATTTTTTGCCATTTGCATCGGTGAATTCGGTGCAGTTTATCACACCTCCTGTCACGTCCTTGCTTTTCGCATGGATTATCTGCGGATACGAGCCTGTTTTGATGGTGTAGTTGTATTTTTCGTTTGCTTGTAGAGGCTGTCCCATAATTAGATATTTTGCGAAATAGGTTGCTTATTTTTGGTTATAAAGCCCTGTCTGTGCTTCTTTTTGTTGTGG
>WJOV01000165.1 GCA_009618475.1 Methanosarcinales archaeon
GTTTTCTTTGTTCTTTTCCAGATTTCCAGCAGCTCTTCTTGAAGCACGTTTCTCGTTTGCGCATCTACGGAGCCAAAAGGTTCATCCATTAATAAAATAGATGGGTCCATCGCAAGAGCTCTTGCAATCGCTACCCTTTGCTTCATCCCGCCTGAAAGTTCGTATGGGTAACAATTTTCAAAGCCTTTTAGACCTACAAGCTCTAAATATTCATTAGCAATTCGATACTGCTCTTCTTTATCTATTCTCTGTGTCTCGAGTCCGAAAGTAACGTTTTTGATAACTGTTCTCCAGGGGAATAACGAGAATTCCTGAAATACCATCCCTCTATCTGGAGAAGGTTCTTTCACTTCTTTTCCATCTAAGATAATCTCTCCACTGCTTGGATGGTCTAAACCCGCTATCAATCTTAGCAAGGTGGTTTTCCCGCACCCCGAAGGTCCGATAATACATAAAAATTCATTAGGCTTGACATTTAGATTTATATCTTCCAATGCCTTTATCTTCCCCTCTTCCGAATTAAACGTCTTTATTACGTTGCGAAGTTCTAGTTTGTGGTTCATTTTTAACTACACTGCTACCATTCCTTTTTTCCACTTTAGTATCTTCTCTTCCACAAAATACCTGAATATGCGGTCCATGATTAACGCTATCAATCCTATTATAATCATATAAGCAACAAGTTTGTCCATCATGTGCAAATGGTAGAACCTCGACCATAATCTGTATCCTAAACCCGCGTTACTTGCTCCAAGCATCTCTGCGGCTACCACACACATCCAGCTTATTCCTATCGCTATGCGTGTTCCAGCAGCGGTATAAGGGATAGAATGAGGTATAGCAACATATTTAATCAAATCTTTCCCTTTATCGCAACCTAAAACTTTTGCAGCGTCAATATAGACCTTATCTACTCCTCTAAAGCCCGCATAAGTATTTACTAATATTGGAAATACCGCACCCAAAAACACGATAAAACCCGCAGAGTAGTGAGTGAGTTTTAACCACATAATAGCGAAAGGTATCCAGGCTATCGGCGGTATAGCACGCACTATTTCTATTAAAGGACCAATAGCTCTATCTATTACTTTGAACCAGCCCATTAGTCCTCCTATTGTAATCCCAACAACTGCTCCTGCTGCTAAACCTAGACTGAAATGTAAAAGACTAACAGCAATATCCAAAGGTATAAATTCCCTTACTTTATAAAAAGCATAAAAAACCGAAATGGGTCCAGGCAACTTATATAATTCCTTCACAACAAAGTCCGCCAGTAGCTCCCAAATAATTATTACTATACCTATTGAAACTACTTCTATTCCGTATTTTCCTCTCAGGGAAGACAGCAGTTTATTTATTCTCATTTCTGAAAAATACCTCTCCCTTTTAAAAAATAGAGAAGAGGAGTTAAACTCCCCTCCTAAATATTAGGTATGCTACTACCAATAACGCTCCGATTGCAAAAACAGTAGTAAACCCTGGTGTTGGCGTAGGTGCTGGAGTTGGTGATGGGCTGGGCGAAGGCGAAGGAGTTGGAGCAATTCCCATGATTCGGTCATAGAAGCTTGTATCGTAAAGGTCTTCCTCTGTCAGCAGTTTATCGGTGAGTTCCATTTCATAGTTCACCCTCGCATACTCGGTGCCAGAACTTATCTGCGGATGCGGATTATGAACCCACACCATATCAGTCCGTTTAAAAGACTCTTTTGTTTTTTCAAGTTCAAACCCTGTTTTTTCTGCAAATACCGCAGCAGCCTCATCCGGATGTTCTATTATATATTCTGTTGCATTTATGTGTATCCTGATTATTTGCTCCACAAGTTCTGGATGCTCACTGATTAGCTCTTCGCTTACTAATAGACAACAGCACGCGTGGTCGGGCCACATATCTCCTGAGTGGACAACTCTCTCTCCCGCCCCTTCCATTTCTATTATGGTTGGAGAAGGAGCAGGAAGGAACACGCCACCCACAGCCCTCGCTTCTATCGCCGATATCGCCTCACGAGGCCCCATCTCCCTGATGTCAACATCCTTATCCGGGTCTAATCCGTTATCGCTTAACCATTTCGTGAGTATTGTATACTGAATCGAGCCTGGAGGGAAAGTAGCTATTACCATTTTTGACCCCTTCAAGTCATCGGGAGAAGTGTAGTTTGCTGCGAGTTCAGGTAAAAGAACGAGGTCAGAACCTTTATTCTGCACTCCCGCCACGATCTTAGCATCTAATCCCTTGTCTATGGCAGTAATGGGCGGAGCCGTGCCTACGTATGCAATATCAAGTTCTCCAGCCATCATCGCTGTCATCTCAGGTGGACCAGATGTAAATTCTCCATCCGTTACTTTCTCTATCCCGAATTTCTTCAGTTCATCCGCCCACCAGCCTTTTTCCATCGCAATCATTTCGGCAATCTGGTGCGTGCTGGGTTGATAACCTATGTGCAATTCTTTTATTTCCCTCGCTTCGCATATCTGCACTGGCATAGCACTAAAAATACACACGGCTGCTAATACTACTGTCAATGGAATCAGAGTTTTTATCGATTTTACTTTTTCCACATTAATCACCTCCTATATTTTTTATACTACCAAACATTTTTTTATACATAAATATTCTTTTATTGCAAATCGCTATTTAAATCTTTCTATTTTGCATAGTAAATTGTCTAATTGTATAATAAAGAACAATAGAAGATATAAACGAGAATGGTCTTTATACTATAAGACATGGCTGCGGTAACTGCTCAATATCCGGTGCACTTATAAATTTGTTTATGATTTGGTGCTTAGTGTTAGGAAAATTGATGCTGCTCTGCTTTATTTCCCGAAAAATTTAACATAGTATTCCAATCACTCTAAAAACAGGTGTATCGGCAATGGTAAACATAACCGGAAAAGTGCTCCGAATTCTACCTTTTAAAGAAGTCAAAGTTAGTGATGAAGCTAAAAAAGTTGCTGACCTCATAATAGCAGATGAACTCGGTTACAAGAGGGTTTCCTTCTGGGATGATAAAGCAGAACTTGTTATTCGTGGCGAGATAAAAGCTGGCGATACGCTAAGAATAGAGAACGCACGTGTTCCTGAAGCTCGGAGAGGAGGCGAGAAAAGAGTAAATGCCGGGAAATACACGAGAATAACCGAAATCCCTGCGAATATTGCTGCGTTGAGCCATGCACCCGCACATAACTTTACCGTATTGGCAGTTGCAAGACCTGAGAAGGGGCAGGTCTGCATCGCAGGCATAGCCGAAAACGGGGACTGGATAAGACCGCAAGGCGTTTATGAAACCGATGTCTTCAGTTCTGGAGAAGAGAATTTCAAGAATCTTTGCATCTCAAGAATATACGTTGATGCGTGGAGAGGCAAGCGTCCACGGAAGGAGGACCGATTTTTTGTTTACGGCGAAGGCGTGGAAAGGGAACTGAATGGAGAAGAGAAAAGAGAATTTCTGGAAAGGAACGTTGATGCTTCGGTGGATGCAGTGTTTAAAAGTGGCAGGAGTTTAGGGTTGATAAAGCCACGCATTTTGCACGTGTATGAAGAGAGGGCGGGAAAGAAAACGGAGCAAGGAAAAGGCTACGAGCAATACATTCGTTTTAACTTCAAAGATACCTCAGGCAGGATATACCGAAGATGGTCATGCAGATGCAACGCCTTCTACAACATCTGGAACGATTTGAAAAGGAAACATCGCTGGACTTATGGGCTGCGAATGGTTAGATATTTGAGGAAAAACGAGACATATCTCGCTATCGGGCTTACTTATACGGATTATAGCGTTGATAGGCTGGAATACGGTGCGTATCCGATGATTGTTGGTGTTCATGTTGTTCCAAAATCGTAAATCACAATGAGCCCCTTTTATAATATTCAGAAAAGATTTACGTTTTTTAAGGTGAAAAGGCAAATATAATAAATAAAAGGTATGAAACAACGCACCGGCACTATATATTGGGAGGCGTTAAATGAAATAAAAGGCATTACGCCCTCTATCTTCAGAAAACTTTTAAATATTTTTGAAGACCCTTATTTCATCCTCTACGAGGCTAAGGAGCATGAGCTGTTGGAGGTGTTAAACGGTGTAAGAAATCACTCAAAAATGAACATAATCGGGGGCATAGGGGAATATCGGAGAAGTCCAAAAGAAGATTTTTTAGATAGAAGACTTTCGATGGCGAAAGATATGGGGATAGAGGTCGTCAAAATAAACACAAAAAAATATCCTGAGAATTTAAGGGAAATAAATGACGCTCCCCCTTTGCTGTATGTCCTCGGAAGAATTCCACAAACTTGGAAAGCGATTGCTGTGGTTGGGACGAGAAATCCAACTGAATATGGAAGAGAGTTCGCTGAAGGTATTAGCAGGGAAATTGCGAGGCGTGGCTGGGTAATTGTAAGTGGTTTAGCAAGAGGGATAGATACTTTCGCACACAAAGGTGCGTTAGAGGCTGGTGGAGTAAAACCAAGACCCACAGTTGCAGTTGTTGCAAATGGTCTTGGAAAAGTATATCCTCCAGAGAATGCGGAGCTATTTCGGGAAATTTCAAGTAAAGGTGCAGTGATTTCTGAACACCCTATAAGAACAGATGTGAGCGCAGCAAATTTGGTGAGAAGAAACAGGATAACAAGTGGTATTTCTGTTGGGATAATAGTTGTGGAGACGGGAAAGCGGGGAGGGACAACACACACGATTCATTATGCGGATATTCAAAAAAGGAAAATATTTTATGCCAAGCCCAAAGATAGGAGTGTGGAGCAGGCAGAGGGAATATCAATTTTGCGTGATAAGAAAGTTTCTCATGGGAATAAAATGCATAAAATATCTACGGATGTGTATGAAATTCCGGTATCTGATGGTCTTTTTGGTTCCTATGCGGATTTCGTGATTTCTAAATGTGCGGATAAAGGGACGAGTAAATGAGTAGGAATGTGAATGGCATTGTTTTCGATTTAGATGGAACCCTTCTGGATACAAGAGAAGTGATTGCAAAGTCGTTGAAGGATGTGATAAGTTCATTTGGCGTGAGTGTCCGTCATGAGGAAATGATGAGAAAGACACACTTTTCCCCTTACAAAGTTATCAATGAATATGTATCAATAGGTATAGACGAATTTAGAAAGAGATATTGGATGCTTTACAAAACGAACATCAAATTTTCATCTGCGTTTCGGGGTGTAAATGAACTTCTTGAGGAGTTAAGAAGGCGTGGGTATAAAATAGGGGTTGCTACTTCCTTACCTGAGAACTATGCCAGAAGTGGGTTGCAAGTTGCGGGTATTGAAGAAATGGTGGACTGTTTGGTTACTTATCACGATACAGAAAGGCATAAGCCGCATCCTGAGCCTGTATTTGAGGCTGCGAGAAGATTAGGTCTTAATCCGCAAGAGATATTATATATCGGAGATCGTCCTGTGGACATAAAAGCAGGAAAAGGAGCGAGAGCATACACAGGTGCTGTCACATGGGGTACGAGTCATGAAGTAATAGCGGAAATATTTACAGAAAAGCCAAATTATGTGTTTAAAAGTCCAAGAGATGTTTTGGATGTTTGCAAAGAAGAGGGGATATCTCTTCCTTGCATTTCCGCAATTCATTTTTGGACAAATAAAAATTGTATTTTATTTGAAGAAGTCAGTGATTCTATGGACTTTCTCTCTTTGAGTAAAGAGGAAAGGAGAAAGCTTATGAATGAATGTTCCTCTTGCTTTAAGAAGGTGATTTTTGATATACCGGAACATTGTTGCACAATTTGCTGTGATGAGATGGAAGAGGAAAAATATAGAAGATGGGGAACATGCTACTGGTGCAATGAGAAGAGGAGGAGGGGAGAACTATATTTCGAGAAAGTTTTTGCGATAGGACAAGAAAGAATGAACTTAGATTATGCAATAAAAGCATTTAAGGGTGTTAAAGGGTCTCCAAGTGCTGATTTGGCAATTCCCCTTGGAATTCTCGTTGCAAGTTGGCTCTTTGAGCATGAAGAAGAACTTGATGTGGATATGATTATTCCAGTTCCTTCGAGTGACGAAAGGATAGAAGAAGTCGGCTTTGACCATATTTCAGAGATATTGGTAGTTGTTAGGTGTTTGGTGGATTTCATTGATATAAATTTCATGGTTCTCTCGAAATGTAAAGAAGTTAAATTGAAGGATTTAGGCATGAAGGAGCGGGAAAGGGTAATAAGAGGAGCATTTACTATCGAGGAGGAGGAGGAAGAGAAGGAAGCGATTCGTGGGAAATCCATTTTAATACTGGATGATGTTTTCACTACGGGTGCAACAACGAATGAGTGTGCAAGGGTTTTGAAAGAAAACGGAGCGAGGGAAGTGTATGTCTTGGCAATTTCGAGACGCTATAAAAGATAGTATCAATAGACTACCTTTCAGGATTTATTTCCTCATCCATTCTCCTTTCTGAAGCTCTAAACATCCAAATTCTTTGATCCGTTCCTCCTGCGTCCTATTCTTATCGTTTGGAATAATAGCTATGATATTTACCTCAACAAAAGAAGAGAAAGATATTTTTATTACTTTCTCTAATATAGTTATAAGATGGTTTCTGAAACAGCGCTTCTTTTGATAGAAATATTTGTAACGGCTTTTGCAATTGGAATGGGTGGTGTCGTGGGAAAATATTATGTGAGTCAGATACCACCAAGATTAGAAGAATCCCAAAAAAGAGCTAAAATTGTTTATGAAGATTATTTACTCACAAATATAGAGAAAATAGAGAGGGATGTTGAATGCGCTCGTCATCCTTCGGAAATTGATATTAATGAGGTATCCTCTCTAATTTTCCAAAAGTCAATAGAAGGATTAAAAGAACTCAACGAAGCTATCAAAAAATATAGAGATATACTTTCCATTACTCTTGATAGATTCAAGCCGGAAAAAGAGAAAATAGTAAAGGATTATGACAAAGCATTTCAAGAAGCAACTTCAGGGCGTTTTGTTAGAGCTTCACAAAATAACAACGAAATTTCTAAACTCACGGAGGGGTTAGAGTGGGAGATAATCGAGGCTATATTAAAAGGAGAGAAAATAAGCCTTGAATGGTTTAAGTCCTTAAGAAATAGAGAAAGAGATAAGTTGGATAAATATAATGTATGGATGACAGAACATTCAGGTAAGCCATTAAGTTTAATGTTTGATGAACTTGATAAACTAAGAAACGATTCTTCTATGGGGTTTTTAAGAGAGTGTAAAGAAAATTGCTTGAATAAGGTGAGCAAGGTTAGAAAAGTGCTAGAAAAAGAAAAAAAGAAGCTAAAATCTATATTTGGTTTTATATACGGAGCTGGAGATAAGGAAAAATTAAAACAATTAGAGGAAAAGAATCAATTAGAAGAGAGTTTAATTCTGTAAACTTCAATGATAATCTTGGATACAGGGATTTGTCACATTCCCTTTCCTCTCAATATTTCCTCAGCTTTCCTTTTCCAAAAAGATGTGATTACCTTCTTCCTTTCTTCTCACCCTTACACCCCTTATACACTTCCCGCTGCACGATAAACCGCATTATCTCGTTCGTCCCCGCGGGAATCATTGACAACCTCGCCATTCGGAACGCCCATTCCGCGGGATATTCATCGCTGAGTCCTCTGCCGCCCAGTATCTGCACGGTGTTATGCGCCACCTCGTAGAACGCCTCAGAAGCGAGCAGTTTTGACATCGCCGATTCCTTCTCCGCGTTGAACCCCGCATCAATCATCCTCGCGGTATGATAAACCATTAACTTAGCAGCTTCTAACCTCGTCGCCATATCCGCTATTTTGAAACTTATTCCCTCGAAACGGCTTATGGACGTTCCAAACTGCTCCCGCTCCATCGAATAGCCAACCGCAAGCTCGAGCACGGGTCTCGCTTCTCCCACCAGCATCGCTGCATATAACGTTCGCTCGACGGAAAGCTCATCGAACATTATATTCGCCCCCTCATTCGTTCTGCCAAGTATGTTCTCCGCAGGCACGCTCATCGCATCAAACCGAAGATGAGAATTCACAGTTCCCGGAAACCCCCCCAACAACTTATAATCCTTTACCACTTCAAACCCTTCCGTGCCTGGCTCTACGATAAATACGCTCATACCCACCGCAGGGTCAACTTCTGGATTCGTTATCGCCCATACCAAGAGCACGTCAGCCTGGCTCCCGTTTGTTATGTTCCTTTTCTCGCCACTTATCACGTATGCACCGTCTTTCCGCTCTGCCCTTGTCTCGATACGCATCACGTCACTCCCCGCTCCAGGCTCGGTTATCGCAATCGCACCTATCTTAGCACCTCTTTTCATCGCCGGCAGATATCGCTTCTTTTGCTCCTCGCTGTCGTATCTGGCAATCGTTGCATACACGTAAGAGGAAGTGGAATGTATCCACGCAAGCGGCACGCAAGCGGCACCAAGTTCCTCTGCTAATATCGCTTCAGATACCAATTTTCCCCTGCCACCATATTCTATCGGCAACACCGGAGCTAAGAAGCCTTCTTCACCCGTTTTTTCGTAGAACTCCCGCGGATAAAAGTCCCTTTCGTATATCTCCCGCTCTATCTTTTTCGCATCCTCGCGTTCAAGAAAATCTCTTAGCGCTTCTCTGAATTTGTTCTCATCCGAGGAGAAAAGAATCTCTTCTTTGTTCTTCATTTTTCTATCGAGTTACTTACACGAGCTTAGCAACAAGCTCCCCTCTTCTTACTCCTATGCTACTCGCTACCGGTTCGCATTTCGCCCTAAAAACGTATATTACCCTGCCTCGCAACCTCAATTCCGGCTCGGCTTCAAACTCCGAAATCGCCTCGTAGTTCCCCATCCCTTTCGCTATCACCAAATATTTATCATCGCTGAACATCTCCCGGAATTCCTCTCCCGCCTCTTCTAATGAGACGCCTATGCATGCGCCACTCGGAACTACCGCTATCCCATCCCCCAAACCGGAATTAGGAATACCCGCACTTGTAATCGCCTCCTTCACGTCTTCTATCGTGGCATCGTTCAGAACAGGGGCGCTCTTCGGCGATACAACCACCTCTTTACCCATTTCCATCAACTCCTTTATCACAAACGCATCAAAAAACACCTCGCCTGCATTGTCCGTCAAATACAAAATCTCGTCTCGCTCCTTTATCGCAGATACTATCGAATCCATGTCCCAATTAAGTTTTTCATTCAAGGTGTGCACGAAATCACCTTTAAAAACATCGTCATCGTATGAATACCCCTTTACACCATATTCCATTGAATTCGCTGCTGCGGCTATTCGTATCAAAGCTTCTATTTCATTCCCGTTCTTCGCAACGGCAGCATCGTAAAATTTATACGCCTCGGGAAGCAGTTCTTTCGCAACTTCGTTGCTTCGCTTTTTCACCGCTCTATGAAGGTCTTTCGCTCCACTTCGCCTTTTTATTATCCTCTCCCTTTCAGTGCCAAAAAAAGCAGGCGACTTCCCACCCTCGCCGAGATGCTCCACGAGAAAAGCAATAAATTCCTTCAGTGCAAGGATTTTTTCTCTATCCTCGTTAAAAGCTATATCACACTCATATTTCGTCCTTTCTACCAAACAAGCGATACAATCGGATTTCGGTTTCATCTGCGTTATTTATTGTATATGTGAAAAGTTTAAAAAGCGAACATGAGAATATTAAAGAATAGAATAAATAAAATAGGATAAGGTAGAAATAAATAAGGATATAATAAATATGGTTTGTAGATTAGAAGAGAAGAGAAGAGAAGAGAAGGGAAAAATAGGAGAAGAAGATAGATGGTAGAGAAAGAGCACATGAATCTGGCAATGATAGGTCATATAGACCACGGTAAGTCAACGCTGTTGGGAAGGTTGCTGACGGAGACAGGGGTAATAGACCCACATGTGATAGAGGAGTACAGGAAAAAGGCAGAAGCGATGGGAAAAGCGACTTTCGAGTATGCCTGGGTAATGGATACTTTGAAAGATGAAAGAGAGAGGGGCATTACCATAGATGTTGCTCACCAGAGGTTTGATACTAACAAGTATTATTATACGATTGTGGATTGCCCCGGTCACAGGGATTTCGTAAAAAACATGATTACCGGGACTTCACAGGCGGATGCAGCGGTGTTGGTGGTGGATGCCAAGGACGGAATAATGGCGCAGACAAAGGAGCACGTATTCTTAGCCAGAACTTTAGGGGTGAGTCAGTTGATTATCGCTATAAACAAGATGGACAGGGTAAATTACGACCAGAAACGATACGAAGAGTTAAAGAAGGCGCTTTTAGACCTTCTAAAGGTCGTGGGATACAAGGAAGCGAACATCACGCTTATTCCCGTTTCTGCAATTGAGGGCGATAATGTATCAAAGCGCAGTGATAAACTGAAATGGTTTGACGGACCTACCCTTTTAGAAGCGATGGACCTCATGAAAGTGCCGGAGAAGCCTATCAAGCTTCCGCTCAGGATACCGGTGCAGGATGTGTATACAATAACAGGTGTTGGGACCGTTCCAGTAGGAAGAGTGGAGACGGGGAAGTTAAAGAAAGGCGATTCCGTGATTTTCAACCCGCCGGGTATGAAAGGAGAGGTGAAAACAATAGAGATGCACCATGAGGAGATTCCAGAAGCGATTCCTGGTGACAATATCGGTTGGAACGTTCGTGGGATAAGCAGGAATGATATAAGGAGAGGAGATGTTTGCGGTCATGTAGATAACCCGCCAACGGTTGCAGATGAGTTTACTGCTCAGATAGTCGTCCTCCAGCATCCCAGTGCAATTACTGTTGGATACACGCCAGTTTTCCATTGCCACACTGCTCAAGTGGCATCCACGATAATCGAAATTTTAAAGAAGTTGGACCCGAAGACTGGAGCAACAATAGAAGAGAACCCCGACTTCATAAAAGCAGGCGATGCCGCTGTAATAAAGGTAAAACCGACAAGACCTTTGGTTATCGAGCGTGTAAAGGAGATACCGCATCTCGGCAGGTTCGCAGTCCGCGACATGGGGCAAACCGTTGCCGCTGGCATGGTGATGGACATAAAGGAGAAGTAAGCGAAGGCAAAGAAAGCGAAGCAAATAGACTAACTAAAGACAAGCAAAATGGAAAGGGCGATGAACCAAAAAGCACGGATAAAGCTATCGAGCACGGATCATGAACAATTCCTCTCCCGCCTC
>WJOV01000095.1 GCA_009618475.1 Methanosarcinales archaeon
GTGATAAAAGAAAAATTTAAATAGTATATATTTTAGAACAGGTGATTGCTTTGTCTGAAAAAGTCAATCTTGTTAAAGATGATTTTGATGTGTTAGCTTCAGAAAGCAGAATCGAGATTCTAAAAAGACTGGATTCAAGGCGAAAGACTGTTACTGAATTATCAAGAGAATTAAACCTTACTAAATCTACCGTTCATAAACATTTGGAGAAGCTAACGAATGCTGGATTAGTTGAAAAGAAAGAAAATGCGCGTAAGCGGGTTTATTATGAACTCACGAAGAAAAGTAAGGCACTACTACATCCGCATGAACTAACTAAAATTGTAATTCTTTTGTCATCCTCAGTACTATCTTTTATTGGCGGAATTATAGAAGTTTATAGGTTTGTTAAAAGCATCTCGCTACCAGAGGAAATTCCTCCTCCAATGGGTGGTGTAATTTACGAACCTGAACATATTATCATTGGTATTATCTTGATTTCATTTGCCGTACTGTTTTTATATGCGGCATTTCGCATACACTTAAGAAGGGCAAGAAAAGGGTAATCTATAAATCCTTCACTTTTGTTCGCTAAAAAACGAATATTTTCGATAGTTTTTTAAGGTGTTTGAGCAATACTATCAGTAAGCGCCGAGGAGGGGCGCTAAAAAGGAGGGAAAATAAAAAGATGAAGGGGGGGGGGAAAAGAAAGGGTTTAAAAAATTTAGGAGGTGATATGGAAAAGATGAAAAAGAAAGGAAAAGTAACAATTGGAGCAATGTTAATAGTAGTATTGCTTGCAGGCATGGCTCTTTTGTCAGCAGTGAGTGCGTATGAGCATGGCATAGATGACGAGAAGAGCTATGATATCGATAACTTGTCACAGGATCTTGAAGATGCCGTAACCAGTTATAATGAGGCGGTGACGGAATGGCGCTTGGACGATGTACTGAGTTATGTAGAGAAAATCGACCAAATTATAGCGGAACTGGAAGCATTTGGCATGGAAGTGGAGTTCACGGCGACACACGAAAATCAAGGATTAATGCCGACGACCGTATCTGTAAGTGTTAATCCTGCTACTGAACAAAACCGAACCCGTCGTCATTCTATCTCAGCAAACGAGGAGCAACTTGAAATAATAAACCGGCTTGTGGGACAAGATATCACGATAGGAGAGTTCATGGAAAAAGTCTTTCCAGAGGTTCTGGAGGACATGCCTGAAGAGATAGCCAAGAATCTTTACGCAACCGAAATGATTTGGCCTGATCCATCTGAGCCTCCAAGGGGAGAAGATCACTCACAGGCTGTGGTGACAAAAGCGTTTAAACCAGCCTCTGAGTCCACCGACATACAACCGAAATTCATTATTCTGACACGTCATTACTCTAAGATGGAGGCAGAATGGCCGGATATAGACTTCAAATCATGGAGTAGAGTGTGGTTGCCACATCTCTGGTATAGGCTGCCTTACATGGCTGTGTGGTCTGGTCTGTATTACGAAGATGGAAGTCTGAAAGACTTTGATTTTGACGATGGCTATAACGTTTACGAGGTAGAAGCTAGTGGCTCTTATTCCGCCAGCACAGCGGGTGAGTATCGTGTGACTGGGCAGCATTATGGGACATATCCACCAGGCTATGAACCACCAGGATACTACGTAATTGCTTCAACGGATTGGACATATGTGGGCCCTTGATAGGCGATAAAAGATGGGTGACAAAAATGAAAAACACAAAGAAAAGTTTGTGGGGTGAAGGCATTTTGATGGTAGGGGCATCCTCCTCCGCCGTGAGTATTGCTATTCACCCCACAGGCATTTTTTATTTTATTGTATTTGTGATTTTGCTTCTGCTTATAATTTTGCTCCTGTTCCTGTATCGGAGATATCGGAGGAGAAAAACTATCAAGTAAAGGGAGGTATTACGGATCAGTGGTGCGACAATTGCGACCAAATGATAGAGAATAACAGAAATCATTTTTAAGTGGGAGGTGGAATTTTTAAAAATACTTTGGGATGCTAACCGAACTGAATGTATTAAGTTCGGAGAAGATTCTTACAAGATAAAAGCAATTTATGCTGATTAAGGTTTATGCTTTCTCTGATTTGTAATATAACTGCTCCAATAATCGCTCATTTTCCCTTGTTCTATATTGTGCTTCATTATAATAATCCTTTATTTTTTGTTCGCTAAAAAGCGAACATTTTCGATAGTTTTATCAGGGGTTTGACCGATACTATCAGTGAGCGCCGAGGAGGGGCGCTAAAATAAAAGGAGGTGAAAACGAAAAAAATGAAGAAGAGAATAGCCGGGATATTAGCAATACTGCTACTGCTATGCACAGTTGTTCCAGTAATGGCTGAAGACAAAGGTATCGAATACTCTGTAACCACGATTGAACACTACCAATTCATGAACGATCTGGACCCTTATGGTTCGCTGTGCTATGAGAAGGTCGAGTATTGGCTGCATGACTATGATGGATGGAGTGAAGAATTCCATGAGACCGAGCATGATGTCGAGGACAGTGATTTTGGATGTTCTAACTCAGGCTATCAAGGTCTTGATGAGGCGGATTTCCACTATCATTTCGGACATGGAGTAGATGAGATATGGTCTACGGTGATTTGTCTTTGGGACTATCCCTTCTATGGTGTAGTAACTCCTTTGGAGGTCTCAGAGAAATGGGATAAGGATAACGAGTGGGTGCTATTGCATAGTTGCAAAGTGCTGCAAGACGTAAGCTATTGGGGAGCTGCATTAAAATACTCTCACATGCTGCTCGGGTTTAAAACCACTACTTATGCGGATGAGGATCTCCCAGACAATGTTCTTAGAAGAGCAGTGCAATACGATTACACCGTCATAGATGCCTACTACTATGGTACGAAACAGACATACGGAAGCGATGTTCAAGCCACGGCAATAGCTGATACGTTGGACCAATGGTACAATGATCACTTACACGGACATGGAACAGTGGCTTCAGACGAATATCCAGATGACGATATAGTGTACTATGCAAGTTGGAGTTGTTAAAAAGGAGACGAAGAAAATGAAAACCAAAGTTAAGTTGTTGGTAGTAAGTGGATTGCTCATGCTTGCTATATGTGGAATTGTACTACAAGCACAAACGCAAACTGGGAATGGGAATTGGGGTGGTATCATGTCTCCTATGTCTGGTGATATCGTGCTAAAAACCGATTTGCCAGATGCACCAGCCACCTCGCCAATATACAAGGTTATAGATAATGGAACCGTGTCCTACTGCAAGCCAGATATGATGCACGTAAAGAAGAACCTGCCGTTAGAAAAGGAAGCAATCGACATTGCAAAGAAATGCTTAGAAAAGTATGGAGGCATACCTGAAGATGCTGTGCTTACAGGCATCGAAACCAACTACCTATATGGAATGAACACTAAAACTGGAGAAGTTGTGGAAGAACATCCTTTAAGTGTAGATGTCAAATTTGAGAGAGAAATTAACGGCATGCCTGTGGTCGGTGCTGGTGGAGAGATAGATATATCACTTGGCGAAGATGGAGAACTGCTCTTCTTTTCAAAATGCTGGAGATCGCTTGAGTATGCGGGCGAGGTGGAAATAATCTCTGCAAGTGAAGCTTTCGAAAAGTTCGAAAAGGGAGAACTCATTCAAAAGCCAATGTCCCAAGAAGAAGCCGAGGTAACACAAATAAAACTTGGATATTATGCAGAAGCACCGGGAAAGAGGCAAGAATTCTATGAACCAGCATGGATATTTTACACAAAGGATAAGGCAGGCAACGTGATGCGATTATGTGTAAATGCGGTGGCATGAGCTTTTAAAATAAAAAAATATTTTTCTTTTTTTTCTTTTTTATTTTTTGATAAATATGTAACTATGAAAAAATGGAAAATTGGTGCAATAATCGGAGCATTTTATTATTTACTTGGACTCTTGTCCGTTAGTTACATTCTTAAATTAGATGAAATTGGAATAATCGTTTTTCTTCCAACTTTTCTTAGTGGGAGGGTGATATACGCTTTAATAAATGCTATATTTCCAAATAGCATTTTGATAACTCTCATGGCAATGCTTTTATCAACAATTGTTTGGGCTTTAATTGGTGCTGGAGTTGGTCACTTGGTCGAGATATTTATGAGCAGGCTTTAGGATATTTTCTGACCTAAACGCTTGTTTTTTCTTTTATTTCCGCAGCACCCCGGCACATGAAATAAAGGGCAACGTGCTCGGGCACCGAAGCAATTTCGCCTTCTTCCACATTATATCGCTCACCTTTCATCGTTATCGAAGAGCTCCGAGCCACGCTTATTTCGACCGGCGAATCGCCGAATACAACAGCATCCTTTAAAGGGTCGAAGTCCTTAAAGGTTTCCATTCTTAAAGGTTTTGCCTCCAAACTCGATTTGCCATGTAACGAAGTTGGCAGTCGGATAAGCCTTTTTATATCCGAAGTGACAGGCTCGTCAGGTTTATCCGCGGATTTTACACGCACCGCTTCTGTTACCGTTTTTGTTATTCCTTCCCTTATTGGCTTAAAGAACCGTGGGATTTGACCTCTTTCTATTCGCTTCATCACTGTCTCATCCTTCGCGATTCTTATTATCTCTTTTGCCTTCTTCTTTTCCATCTCGCCAACCTTTTTTACCACTTCGATAGCCTTTTCTTCTTCCATTTCCGCTATTTCGTGAAAAAGGTCTATCCATCCTTTAAGAAGCCGTTTGCCCCATCCCTCTGGTATCAACCTCAAATCCCCCCCTCCCTGCTTTTCATCGCCATGTTCCTTTTCCTTCAAATCCACGGCTAAAAATTTATCCATGTCGAGCCCTGTTGCCATCACATAATCAACTATTTCCCTTCTTTCCCGGCTTCCAAGCGCCCGCACGTCTTCTGTTTTTATGTGTATATGATAGCCCCGTGACCCTGAAAATACCAGTTCTATATCCTCTTCGTGAAATCCAAAATCGTCGAGCAGAAAGTCAATCAATTTCACCGTTTCTTTTTTCACGAGCTCCAGTAAATCCTCATAAGAATACTTCCGGAATTCCGCTTCACTTATGACGTGGTCTGCATCGAGGTCAAAAATCAAGTCTGCACCGAGCCAGCCCTTGTTCGCCATATCCGCTGCGGGATATTTGTAAATCGCGGTGGAATAATAGGCATGTGCAGGAGCATTCTCACGGAGATAGTTCGCCAGATCTTCTTTGGTGGCAAAGGATTTGTGCCTTCTCATTACGAGTTTCGCAGGATAATACGGGTCTAAGAGGACGAAGCCCCACTCTCGCATCCATAAATCCCGCGGGATTTTTATACCCGCACGTCTATAATATTCTTCGAATTTGCTGCGCACAAATCTTTTCGTTTGCTCATTCATTTTAAATTTATGTAGAATCCTTCCGATTTTTCATAGTAATATAGAAGTATCATAAAGGAAAAAGAGAGAACATGATAAGCATAGCGATACCAAAGGGCAGTTTAGAAGCGCAAACCCTGTTGTTATTCAAGCAGGCGGACCTGGAAATAAAGGTAACGAGCAGGGAATACAGTCCGAGGATAGAAGACCAGAGGATAGAGAAGGTGAAGATATTGCGACCGCAGGAGATACCGGAATACGTTGAGAAGGGGTATTTTGACGTTGGCATAACAGGTAAAGATTGGATAGAGGAAAGGGGTGCGGATGTAGTGGAAATAGCGGATTTGAGATACAGTAAAACGGCAGAAAAAGAAGGCACTGTAAAAATCGTCCTCGCAGTGCAAGCCGACAGAGCGGACATAAAAGAAGCAAAAGACGTAGAACCGGAGAGTAAAATAAGCACTGAATATCCCAACCTTACAAAATCTTTCTTTGACAAACTCGGAATCCCGGTGCAGATATTTTTTTCCTATGGCGCTACTGAAGCGAAGGACATGATGGACGGCATAGTCGAGCTCACGGAGACCGGGGAGACGCTTCGGAAGAACAACTGGCGGATAATAGACACGATACTGGAATCTTCCACGAAGTTGATAGTGAATAGGGATTCGTGGAGTGATGCGGAGAAGAGGCGGGAGATAGAGGAGATAAGAACGTTGCTTTCCGGCGTGATAGAAGCGAGGGGAAAGGTATTGCTAAGCATGAACGTTGCGGAAGATAAGTTAAAGGAAGTGGTGTCAGTGCTGCCGGCAATGAAAAGACCAACGATATCGCAACTTTATGGTAATGACCAGCGCAGGTATTACGCGGTGGAAACGGTAGTGAGTAAACGAGAAGTGAATGTTTTAATACCCAGGTTGAAAAGCATGGGTGCCGGGGACATTATAGAGATAGACATAACCAAGATAGTGCGGTGATATGGAACCGCCATTACGCTCGATGGTTACATTATAAGAAGTGAACGGAAGATGATAAAGAAGCTAAAAGAGATGCGTGAAAACGGGGATTTTTTCAACAGAACGCTTGACATAGCGGCAGTTATGCCGGTTGTAAAAGAAATAATCAGAGCGGTAAAGAACAGCGGAGATGCGGCACTGCTGGAATACACCGTGAAATTTGACGGCGTAAAACTGAAGGAAATAGAAGTGGGGAAGGAAGAGATTGAAGATGCAAAAAGGAGCGTGGATAGAAATACGCTGCGGTGTATTGAAGAAGCATCCGAGGCGATAAGAAATTTCCATTACCGGCAGAAGAGGGTAGCATGGATGGAAGAATTTGGTGAAGGCGTGTTCATTGGCGAGAAGTATGTGCCGTTTGACGTGGTTGGCGCTTATGTTCCAGCGTCGTATTTCAGCACTGCTCTGATGTGTGCGATTCCTGCGAAGATAGCAGGTGTAAGGGAGATAGTAGTGTGCACACCGCCGGGGAAGGATGGGAACGTGGACGCTCTTACTTTAGTTGCGGCGAATCTCGCAGGCGCGACGAGAATATTTAAGGTGGGAGGTGCGCAGGCGATTGCTGCTCTCGCTTTTGGAACTGCGACTATACCGAAGGTGCAAAAAATAGTGGGTCCGGGGAACGTGTATGTAACGGCGGCGAAGATGGCGGTTCGAGAAGAGGGTGTGGAAATAGATTTCCCGGCTGGACCATCGGAAATTTTGATACTCGCGGATGAAACTGCAAATCCTGCTTTCATTGCTGCTGATATGCTTGCACAGGCAGAGCATGGCGCGAACTCAAAAGCGGTTCTTCTCACGGACTCTGCGAAGATAGCCGCGGAAGTGGAGCGAGAAATTATGGCTGAGCCCGGTGAGGAGGAGCAAGAACGAAATTGGATAATACCCGGAGATAGCATGGAAGAGTGCATAGAATTCGCGAATGAATATGCACCCGAACACCTTGAAATAATGGTAAAAGAGCCGATGGACGTGTTGAAGCGAATAAAAAATGCGGGGTCTGTGTTCGTAGGCAATTATTCGCCGGTAGCGGCAGGTGATTACGCAACGGGAACAAACCACGTGCTGCCAACTGCGGGCTATGCGAGCTTATTCTCCGGGCTTGACGTTGACCATTTTATGCATCGAATTGCTATACAGTGGTTGGATAAGGAAGGTCTAAGAAAAATAAAGGACATGGTAGTGAGGTTGTGTGAAGCAGAGGGTATGGAAAAGCATGCACGGTCAATAGAGGTGAGGTTTTCGCAGGATTCTTCGGACTGAACTTCATCATCGCCGCAATACTTTCAAACCTCATTCTCATCCAGTCCAATGAGCAAACACTCCTCAGAATTGTTATTACTGAGCGCGTACTTGTAACCTCCATATCTTGCTCTAAATTCCCTCGAAGGGGCTTTGTTCTAAAAATACATGCCCCTTTTACAACGAGCAGCACCACAAAAATTCTATCTCGAAAGAGTCCAAAGGGTGCATTACCGTGTAGGTCCCCAGGCAGAATGTAGGTAGGGAAACTCTGGTAAACTCTGGGAAACCTGCGTAATGCACCCATTTGGAATTTTTAGTCAACCGAAGATTGAGCAGTTACTTCCTATCTTATCTTATCTTATCTTATCTTATCTTATCTTATCGTATATACATCGCAGTCTCAAGTTCGTCTCCAGTTCCAGTTCCTTTTGCCTTCTCCTCCGCCCCTACCTTTGCCGCTACGGCTTCGAGAAAGCTTTCCTCAATAAGGCTTACCGCCCCTTTGCTCAGTTTTTCTTCTTTATTCACCAACTTCCCATCGGGATTATAGACTTTTATCGTTCCGTCCTCCGGGTTTGTCACCACCCTATATATTTTCCCGGTTGGCATTAGCCAAGCCCACTTTTTTTCTTTTTCTTTTTTTTCTTTTTTCATTTTTACCTCATACCTCCTTTTACGCTTAATGATACCTCCTTCTCCTCTCTCTCCTTCACCAACTCTCGTATAGCACGTGCCAGTTCATTGCACTGACTTGCGGGATTTCCCGTTTTCGAAATGTACCTGTCTGCACCCTTGTTCAAAGCTACCTCGCGGATTTCTTGTTCCGGCATCCCGCTGAAAAGAATGAAGGGCACGCCACCTACCGTTTTCCTCACTTCTTCCAAAAACTCGAGACCATCCATCACCGGCATCCTGTAATCAGAGATAATGACATCAAAATGGTCCTGGTCCCTTTCAAGTTTAGCCAACGCCACTTCTGCGGAAAGCACACCGGATATTTCAAAATCGGCATTCCCTGCCCTTTTCAGGAACAATCTCGTTATCTCCAAATCCGCTGGCTCGTCATCCACGTGCAAAATCCGTATCCGCCTCGGTGCGGAGTTTAAATACCTCTCCATATTACCTTTAGGATTTGGGTTTTTACAGTTGCTATGCGGATTGATGCAGCACACCCTCCATTTCCTCTCCGTGCAGCACGCGTTTCAAGTCTATCAGGATGAGCAGGCGATTAGGCAGTTTTCCTACTCCCCTGAGATACTCCGTCCCTATGTTCTCTTTTACCAGTGCTGGCACCTCGTCTATATCGCTTTCTGAGAGATACGTTACCTCTGTCACGGCGTCAACAGCCATCCCGACGGTATTTTTGTCCACCTCAACCACGATTACGCGTTCTTGCTGCTCATCCTCACCTGATTCTTTCTCTAACAGCCCTAACTTTCTTCTCAGGTCTATAATCGTCGTTATCTGCCCCCTGAGATTTATCACACCTTTAACGTACAGGAGCGTTTGGAACTGCTGTCATATCCCCTTTTCTTATTATCTCTCGCACTTGCATGATGTCCACGCCGAAATCCTCGCCGCCGAGTTTGAATACCACTAATTGTTGCTGGTTCACTCCACTTCCTTCTTCTTTTGCTTCCTCATTTCCTATTATTCCTATTCCTGTTTTTTCTTCCATTTTTTTATTTTCACCTCCTCTTACCAACCAAAAAATAAAAAAATAAAAGAGGCATGATGCCTCTTTACTCCTCTTTTGCTGCTGAGTTTGCGATTTGTTCTTGTTTCTTACCTGCTCCACCCTTCAATGTGAATTTCGCAATCATCCCTGCAGCCTGTTCAGAGATTTTCGAAAGTTTCTGCACGCCACCGCTGAGCTGTTCTGCGGCTGCCGTTTGCTGTTCTACGGCAGAAGAGCTTTCTTCTGATGACGATGCGCTCTCTTCTGCAGAACTTGCAATCTCGTCCACGCCCTTCGATACTTTTTCTATGCTTTCCGCACCTTTTTTCGCACCCTCGGTAATTTGCTCCATCCTGTTCTTGATGTCCTCGATCATGCCTGCGGTTTTTTCTACACCCGCTACTGATTTTTCGAGGTCTTCACGACCTACCTCGGCACGCTGCGTGACCGCATCCGTGGCTTTAACGACTTTTTCCATCTCCTCTTGCAATTTCTTTATCATTGTATCAATGTCTCCGGTGGACTGCTTTGAGTTCTCAGCCAGTTTTCGCACTTCTTCGGCAACAACAGCAAAGCCCCGCCCGTGTTCTCCGGCACGTGCTGCTTCTATCGCAGCATTCAAAGCAAGCAGATTCGTCTGCTCTGCGATTCCCTCTATCACCTCGGTAGTCTTTCCTACTTCCTCTAACGAACTGCCCAGGCTTTTTATTATCGCTACGGTGTCACCGATAGCCTCCTGTATTTCCTTCATCCCTTCTGACGATTTCATAGCCATTTCGTTCATCTCTTTTGCGCTTTCCGCACTCTCCACCGCGAACTTATTTGATTCCTCTGCATTCGACTGCACCTGCTGTAACACTGCGTTCGTCTCCTTAACCTCCTTTGCCGCTTCACCAACGGTAGCCGAAGTTTCCTGAGAGCCCTTTGCTATTTGCTGCGATGCTGACGAAATCTGCTGCATACCTGAATTCACCTGCTCTACGGAAGTAGCAGATTCTCTGCCTATTATAGAGACGTTATCCACCGCACCTTTCAGCTCTCCGATCAAATCCGATAAGCTCTCGTTAGCCTTGTCGAGGTTGTCGCGTATCGCACTGAATTCCCCGGGTGTCTCGGCGGTGAACGCTGCGCTCAAGTCCCCTGCTGCCATGCTCCCTGTCACGCTACCGACGTCTTTGACTATCTCCTGCAACTCATCTCCGAACTTGTTCAAGGTGTCCCTCATTTCCAGGAGCTCCCCTGATGCTTTTGTTTCCGCTCTGGTGCTGAGTTTACCTGCTGCAAAGTCCTTCACTACCCTTACCACGTCAGTAATCGGTCCGACGAGTGACCGGGTAACGACAATTGCTATCCCTACGCCGACTGCGATCGCTGCGACAATAAATGCTATCACGAGCATAGTGGCTGTTGACGCTGCCTTTGCTGCTGCTGCCTGTGCATTTCCAAGCAGTTTGGTTGCCGCTGCATCTATCGCACGTCCTGACACCACCAACGGACCGTCGGTAGCCTGGATCTCATTGAAGTTACCTACCGTGCTCACGTATGCATTGAAGTCCTTCAGATACGTATCTGCCGCACTTTTTACTGCGCTCTTTTCCGCTGCCGTAATCGCCGCTGCATCGGCATCTGCCTTCAACATATTTACCTCGTCAGATACCTGTGTAACGTATTGCTCGTCTTCCCTCGCAACGTAGTGTCACAGCAATTTAATTATGGAACATAATACTTGGACAGTTTCTTATCAGCCTTCTCCCTCGTAAACTTCCAGTTGATCTTCTTTCTCTGGTCATTCCTTCTCTTAGTCCATGCAGCCACTTCCCGGGTCAGTGTCTCCTTGTCAGCGATTCGTCTCCCAGTACAT
>WJOV01000060.1 GCA_009618475.1 Methanosarcinales archaeon
AAAGGCACGAGATATGTGATAAGCGATTTCATGATGGCAGACGCATTCAATGCGTATTATAACAAATTTGGAGCGATAACGACATGGGCTGGAGACACCGGGGGATATTATGTACAAATGGAGATAGATGGAGAACCCAGGATTATGCCCAGTGCAAAGTATTACAGCACGATGGAAGCTCGTCTTCATATATTCGATGGTACGGGAGTAGCACTTAGCGAAGAATTCTATCTGGAGCCTTTGCGTCATTACAGGCTTATTCACGAGTCTCCCAGCACTATAATATCCTTCGGCGGGCAAGAGATAAAATTCGTGAAAACATTCGAATACGTAAAAGGAGCGAGGATAGAAGGAACCGCTCCTGATGGCTCGTTTGTCGAAGTATCAACGAACATAACCACGAACCAGGGCAGAGAATTCGTGTATTCTGCACGGGCGCTGTCAAACGGCACATACGAGTTTGTCGTGCCGTATTCAACGGAAGAACCGATAGATGGCGGCACGAATTTCGACGTTTTCGCATCGCCATATAAAATAAGAGCTGGACACCTGAAAAACGTAACGATGGTCTGGGATGTGGAAAAGGAAGTGAATGTTCCGGAAGCAGCGGTAATGGCAGGTAAAACGATAAGGGTGAATCTGTTATGAGAGGTAAAAGGGTGGTCCAAAGAAAACAAGAAGTGCTAAGACTATGCTTACTTAATGGGAAACTAATTTTTAAATCGTGCATGCAATGATCATCTTGGAGAGATAACCTAAAGCCTTTCCGACGAAAGCACCAACGAAGCTTATCCCCGTTCCTTTCGCTATTTTACGCAGTGAGTCGTTAAATATTCTTCGTTTGGCATCGGGTCACTACCCCATCATCTCTATCTCTCTAAGTATCCTTATATACACACTTGTTTCTATTTTCATTCCGCTCATTATCAAGTCATCCAAAATGTCTTTTCCCTCCTCCTTGCTCAGCCTCCCCGCTTTCATAAGGTTCAGGATTAGAGTTGTAACCCACCATACTTTTATTCCCAAGCTCCTTGCTAATAATACCAATGCCCGATCATTCGTCAATAGCGTGCAGTTTCTCATTTTTGCAAGCAGTAAAAGCTCCGCATCTGCCTGGTGCACGTCCTCACTCTTCGCAACAGATGATGCAGTGTCTATATCCTCTCCGGATAATTTAATCACCTCTACACGCTTAAAGAGTTCTTTTAACCTGCTTACCCCCGCTTTTCCTTCTACAATCACTTCTTCTCTAACGGACTCCGTTGTAATTAACTCATAACTTTCCAAAATATCCAACCTTCCAATCTTTGATAGATGGATGAGGGGTGAAGAGTCTATAGCAATCACTTCATTTCCTCTATGTCTTTTTCCAGGTCCCTCAACGAGTACCCAACACCAACCCCTTCTTTTTCCATTATATCCAATAGCTCATAAATTGTTACTCCTATCATCTCTGCTGCCTTTCTGTATGTTACTTTATGCCCCCTTAGGAGCTCTAACGCCTTTTCCTTTTTTATCTCTTTTATACCAACAGAAAGGAGTTTTCTCGTTGCCTCCGCCCTGTCTATCTTCTCGCTTCCCTCTATCTCCTTTATCTCCTCAAACATTTCATCCGGAATCCTTGCTGTTATAACTCGCATATTTATTAATTGTTTACAACTGTATATAAATGTAACGATTTGCCAATTATACAATTACTGTTTGATTTACTCACCCAAATACGCCGCCATACTTTGTGCCTGCGAACACGCCTTTGCAAGTAAATAAGCCATCGTCTCGCGTTCGTATATGCACGCATTTATAGACAAATTCCTGGCATTAGAAGATGCCTTCTGAATCAGCGGCTTTATCGTCACAGAAGTTGGATAAACGATGTTCAAAGCCAAAGCCTGCGATTTTGCACTTGCTTCGCGTAACAAATCACCAATAGTATAACGAGTTGGATAATCATACTTTATGTGTGTGGCAAGCGAGAAAGCCGCTTTTGCTCCTTCCTTCACGTCAGAGAAGTACTTAGAGAGGTCTATATGAAGAACGTCAGGCGTGAATAGCACTTTTTCTTCAGCGTCATACACCGCACACAAATCCAGCCCTTCCTTTACCGGGTAGATTTCAAGCCGTGCCAACATCTCTGCAAGTGCCGGGGAAACTCTTTCGCCCTCCTCCACCGCTACTTTTCTTTGCTTTATCACTACCTTCCCACTCGCTATCCCCGTAGGTATGCCCAAATTCTGTAATTCCCCTACTATCGGTCCGGGCTTGAGCGACGTAGGTCCCTCTTCTATTACAATATCCTGTGGAGCAACAGCACCTGCCTTTATCGGCGCTGGTATTTTTCCCTCTTCCATTTCTTTATACAACTCAAAAGCATCCAGACCGGTAAATATCAACGCCATCTGGTCTTCTACAAAATCCGCCATTTCTTTCATTCCACTTTCACCCACGGAAATAGAAATCAAGCTATTTTTCGATACTCTCAACTTTGCCTTTTCACTGAATTCTTTTCTTATCCGCTGTAGTTGCTTTGCTCCTAAGCCTCTTATTTTCGCTATGCCTACCGTATTATATTCACCAATCAAATCATTTATCGCCGACAG
>WJOV01000056.1 GCA_009618475.1 Methanosarcinales archaeon
ATTTGTGTTGAAGGTAAAAAGATAATCTTAGAGTTTGAATAGCAAAGAAAAATATACCAAGATTAAGATGCGAGTGCCCGTGCGTTCTTCCTTAATGGAAATAGAAGACTATGAGCCAGGGAAATTGGTAAAAGGAGCGATAAAGCTGAGTTCCAACGAAAATCCTTTGGGACCCAGCCCGAAAGTGGTAAAAGAAATAGTTAAGAGCATAGAAGAAGGGGAACTGAACCTGAACTTGTATCCCTGGGAAAGGAATGAGGAAGAGCTTAGGGACGAGATTTCAAGATATGTCGGTGCCAGTGCCCGTATAGGAAAAGAGAACATTGTTATAGGTGCCGGGGTAGATGGCGTTTTAGATACGTTAGTCAAGATTTTTATAGAAACTGGCGATGAAGCGCTAATACCTATACCTACTTTTTCTCTATACGAGTCGCTTGTAAGAATTGCGGGTGGCATACCGGGGTATATAAAAAGAAAAAAAGGTGAGGACTTCAGCATACCGCTCGATGAATTAATTCCCGCCTGCAACGAAAAGACAAAGATGATTTTTATTTCCTCGCCTAACAATCCAACCGGGAATTGCATACCAGAGGCTGAAATGCGTGCGATAATAGAATCAGTGCCAAAGGTAATGGTCGTCATAGACGAGGCGTATGTGGAATTTGCGGATTCATCGTTGGTGAACCTGGTGAAAGAGTATGAAAACGTGCTTGTATTGAGGACTTTTTCAAAGGCTTTTGGTCTTGCAGGATTACGAGTGGGCTATGCAGTAATACCGGAATGGCTCGCAAGCGCGTATAAAAAAGTTTCTATCCCTTTCTCGGTTAACAGCATCGCTATAAAAGCGGCAATAGTCGCATTACGAGACAAAGCGCATTTGCGTAAATGTGTAAAGCTGGTGAAACACGAAAGAGAGTTTCTATTGGAAAATTTGCAGCGGCGGTTCTTAAGGGTATATCCTTCGCAAGCTAATTTCGTGCTCGTGGACGTTTCTCCGCGGAAATCGTATGAGGTGTATGAGGAACTGATGAAGAACGGGCTAATAGTAAGGGATTGCGCTTCATTTAGAGGTGCTGGAGATTCTTTTATCCGGATTACTGTGGGAACGAGTGAGCAGAATGAGCTCGTTGTGGAAGCGTTGAAGCAAATATCTTCGTAGATATTCTTTACAAAAAGTTGGAATTTGAAACTAAAACTAAAACGTTAACTCTTTAACCCTTCTCTTTTCCAACGCTTCGTCAGGAACTTCTCGAACTCGATTATGAAGAATATCGGGAGCGAGACTAAAATCATGGGTATCCACCACTCTGCCGGTAAGGGCGCAGTTCTAAAAGGGTTAACGCCGATATATGGGGGAGCATAGATTATCGTAAGCTGCAGAGCGAGCGTTATTGCAGCGCCGATAAGCACCCATTTATTTGAGAATGGACTGAACTTAAATGCCGAGTCCGTTATTGACCTCGCAGTGAAGAGATAGCAGATGTGAACCAGCATAACAGTGGTGAACGCGGCGGTTTGAGCCTGCGTCAGGATAAGCTCGGTTTCTCCGTATATTAAAGTGGTGAGGTAATACATCAGGAAACCTGCGAGTGCCATTACCACTGACACTATTCCAACTTTCTTGAAAAAAGGACTATCAGTTATCCGTTCATCAGGGTTACGAGGGGGTCTGTCGAGTAACCCTTTCTCCTTGGGCTCCTTAATAATAGGCAGTGCGAGGGCTACCGCATCAATCAAATTTATCCACAGGATTTGCACCGGCTCTATCGGAAGGCGACCGCCGAAGTGTGGATTGAAAACGTGTATAAATGGCGCCAGCAGTAACGCGCCTAATATCAATAAAGTCTGTCCACCATTTGTGGGCAGCGTGTAAAGAATGACCTTCCGGATGTTCTCGAAGACGTGTCTGCCCTCTTCCACTGCTGACACGATGCTGGCGAAGTTGTCGTCCGTTAGAATCATATCCGCGGCTTCCTTGCTCACTTCGGTTCCGGTTATCCCCATTGCTATCCCTATGTCCGCAGCCTTTAGCGCTGGCGCATCGTTCACACCATCGCCAGTGACCGCGATAATATGCCCTCTTCTTCGCAACTGTTTGGTTATTCTGAACTTATGTTCCGGTGCAACCCTCGCATACACCGATACGGTATCCACAACTTCATACAACTCATCATCGCTCATTCTTGATAGCTCTTCCCCGGTCAACACTGTATCCTCACCCTCACCAATTCTTAACCGTCGTGCAATAGCTTTTGCAGTCTGCGCATGGTCGCCGGTAATCATCACCACCCTGATTCCTGCACGTTTACATTTCTGGACTGCTCCTATCGCTTCTTCTCTGGGCGGGTCCATCATCCCCTGGAGTCCGAGGAAAGTCAGCCCTTCTAAATCTTCAGAATTGAGTGCCTTTTTATCCTCCGGCACGCGCTTATATGCCATACCCAGGATTCTCAAAGCTTCTCCTGCCATCTCATCTGCCTTTGCCAATATCTCTTCACTGCGTAAAGGCTCAATACTTCCATTGACCAACTGGTTCTGGCACATTCTTAGAATCCTCTCCGGCGAGCCTTTCACATGGATTTC
>WJOV01000148.1 GCA_009618475.1 Methanosarcinales archaeon
ATGAGGCATGTTCCGGGTGTGAAGATGTCTGGATGTATCAGTTAGATATATGGTTGGGTGGAGATAATAATTGATGCGGTGCGAACGCTGGGTTATAGTGTATATACAAGAACAAAATTGAGATACTGGGAATACCTGAACCACGGTCTATACATACACTTAACCGTAACGTTCTACGTCTTCAGCCTATTGTTCCTCTCATGGAACAATGCAACGAGCAGCACGAAGATATTATTTGCGATGTTTGGACTCGCCTCTTTTGCATTTTACATGTTTTTTACAGTGGACCTGCATAAGATTCTCAAAGACCAGAATATCAAACCGGTTTTCGATAAATTGGACATCTCCCGATATATTGTATCCCTCTGCTCGTGGTTCTTCCTCATCTTATTCGGGATTTCTTTTACCTACGGGAAGAGATTCGAGGTTATGGGGAATAGAATTGACCTTGTCTCATATCCGGTTATCCTCTTCTTCATCGCTTTTTTCTTGATTGCTTTTATCACCTATTTGAGCGTCACGCACAAAGGTTTCGAGGAGATTATAAGAAAGAATATATGGAGCGAGCTGTCATACGTCTCCGCTTTTATTGCTTTTCTACTCGTCTATCTTATCTACTCGTCTTTAAACACCTACATACAACGTTTCCCTTACCATGATTTCTTCTTCATCGGATACTTCCTCGTTCTGGTAATCGAGATAGCTTCGATAAGGACGTTGGGGATGGAATCCAAATACAAAAAGAGAGGGGAAGAGGACATCGTCCATCTTTTAAATTTCCATGCACACAACTTTCTGAGGACTGACTATCTGGAAGATTTGTGGGAAAAGACACTGGATAGATATGTGCATGAAGATGAAGTAACAGGAATCAGGTTTGACCCATCGGGACGTAGATTTGACCTTGAAAAAGTGGATGAGCCCACGAGGCTGAAAATAGCCGTTGCGATACTCCTTGGGATGCATAAGCTACGGGATGTGGAAAAGATAGCGATTATGAAGAAATCCATAGAAGAAACGAAAGAAGGGATTGCGGATATTCTTAAAGAGAAGGTGTTAATGCTTCCGGAAGATTTGCGATGCGAGTTTGACGAAAGCGTGTATTATCCGATATTGTATGAAAAAGTGGTCAATAACCTGTTAAAACAGTTAAAAGCTTTCATTCCTTTCTCAGAGCAGGAAAAGATTTTTGAGCGGTTGAAGAGAAGGGATGAACTGTTTAAACGCATCGGGTTTGAAGTGGAAGAAATAAGGATAAAGGAGGGAACGAAGTTCTCCCGGGATGAGTTCTTGAAACTCTTCAGATTTTATCTCGAATCCCTGGAGGAAAAGTTCCCTTTCCGACGGTTTCTGATGTACGAACTTGTTAGAGAAGAGATAAAAAAGGAGCTTGAACCCTACGATATTTCTGTTAGTGATTTGCTTGACATTGTGCCAACGGGGTTAGAAGAAATGGATGAGATAATGGCTGGTGGATTATCAAAAGGGAGTTCAACCTTGCTTATCGCGGAAGAAACGAAAACAAAACATAAAGTTCTTCTCTCTTTTATCGAACAAGGACTGAAAGAAAGTAATAACGTCATTTATGCTACTTCCAGGCATCCATTCCAGGAGCTAATAGGTGAGCTACGAGTGGATTTTAAGGAATTAAAAAATTTCGCAATAATTGACCTGTATGAAAATATTCATTCGGAGGAGCGAGTTTATGAGCTGGTAGAGAAGGAGCATCGAATAATCGTCCCTTTGAACAAGATACTGTTTCAGCGTAGCATAGTAAAGACGATAAAGAGCCAGCCAAAGGAAGTGCCCAAAATAGTTGTTATTGATGTATATGACGACTTTTCAAGGTATTACAGTCCAGAGGAGATACTTGAGCTACTGCAAAAGCAAATAGAAGGGTTAAAGAGATGGAATTGCACCAGTGTAATCGCGCTTGACCCGTATTCGTATTTAATAAGAAAAAAGGGCGTTGAAGAAGTGAAGAAGAATTTTGACAACGTTATGATACTATCCGGAGATGATAAGGATGCCTCGGTTTTCATAGAGAAATTGTATCACGGAACGCCGTCTAAGCATATTATCTGTTTACAATAGGCAAAATTGAAATGGCGGATTTTCTCGCTCTCTGATTCTCTACTGATATTTTACTGAATATCCTTACTGATTCGTACGCGCCGTCAAATGCTAAAAAGGCGAGCAGATAGAGCCATGGAAGAAGAGAGAACGTGCACAAGCCCAGCAACCCCAGCTTCATGCTGCACCGGTGTGAGAATAAGAATTCGCATAATTTAAGTGTCGTATTGGTTTCTACGTAATCATTCCCCTTTTCATCCGCAACACCCAGCCCGATGAGGATGAAGAATGGTATCCACAGGAAATTTAACATCCGGGTTAGCGAGAGAATTACAATCAAGGCGATGGAACTCATTTTAAATACTGAATTGTCAATTTTTCCGGTTAGCAAAACGGCAAAAAGTATAGAGAATAGAATCGTTGCTGAAATGGAATCGGAAATTGATAAGCACACCCAAATTATCACTATGAT
>WJOV01000017.1 GCA_009618475.1 Methanosarcinales archaeon
ATTGGAACCACCCATGGCTTAGCCATAGCTAACAATTGATTTGCACCCGAAGGGTGCTTTCTTGTTAACGAGTAACATCGTTCCGGCTTCATCTTTCGCTAATTTTCCTTTCTTATTTATTACTGTCTTATTTGACAATAGCCCCTTTTTCTCTTTGTGATTTACTATTTTTGAAAAATCGAAAAGTTTATCACTCTGAATTCACTTCATCCCTCCCTACTTTTTCCCTAAAAAGCGATGGAGGTGAAAAGCGAAGCGGATTAAAGAAATCATTTTCATGGGTTAAAGATTTAAGATATAATTAAATACGACCCGATAATAATCATAACGACTGCAATTAGTTTGATAATCAATCCTTTTCTCTCTATGCGTTCATTTAGCGACCCGGGATAAAAAACAGCAAGCACAGTGGCAACGAGTAAAACCAAAAATGGCTGTGTTGACAGCATCGTACTCACGAGAGAGACATACGTCAGGGAAACCGCACTGAAGTAGAAAACAAAACCCATGCACACGATGGAACTGTTGATAAAGCAAAGCAAACATATTCTCGAAGAGAGCGATTTCATATCGGCAACGAATTTTCTCCGGATGCCTGGGAGGAGTAAGAGAAGAGGTCTTCCTACAATCTCACCGAGTATGAACCAGAACAGGTATGACCAGAAGTCCACGTAAGAGAAGAGGAATTTCGCGAGGACGTCTTTGCCTGCCAGGATTAAATCCAGAAATAGAATCATGAACAATGCGGGTGAGAGCGATAGGGATATGGATTTGGATTTGGATTTGTGTTCACTCCTTCTTAGAGAGACAGAAATCGCGCTGAAAACCATAAGTCCGATGCCAAGATACTCTTTCATTGACAGGCTCTCTGCAAGGAATAATGATGCGAAAATGAGTACGAAAAGAGGCGATAGGTAAAATAAAGGTGTTACTCTCGAAACTTCTTCTACCAGAAGCGCTTTATTGTAAAGAACGAAAGCTACGCCAAGAATCATCCCGCTTACGAGAATCGTGAGATAAACCAGGGGCGAATTACGGAAAGAAGAGAAGATAAAAAGAACTAAAACGGCGGGTATCAGTGTAACAGTCAGGAAAATCTGGTAGGAGAAGGCATCTTTGATATGGTGTGTCAGAACGAACTTGTCCACTAATATTGCTACTGCCCATAGTGTGGAAGCGAAAAGAGCGAGGGTGAACCATTCCATACGAATCTATATCTCCATTGGTATTTATCAAATACTTTTTCTTTTTAGATAGTTGGTTTTTGTTTACCGCCGAGATCGCGGAGAGCGCCGAGATAAGATGAGTTAAATGATTTTTCAGTCTCTCCGCGGGCTCAGCGGTAAACAAGTAGAGCTAAACAAATGCAAGGATATTACCCGAACTCGTGATAGTGCCCTTCAATACGGATTTAATATGCCGCAACCCGTATTCCTGCTCGTAATCGCTCAACGCAGCCACGCAATCCTCCGGCACTATCGTCTCATAGCCCCTGAGAGAAGCGTCTATTGCAGTATGCAGCACGCATATATTTGTAACAACGCCTGCTAAAATCAATCTTCTCATTCCTTATTCTTTTAGATGTGCATCGAGACCAGTTCCAAAGAACGCGCTATACTTCTGCTTTTTCACTGCATAAGCTTCCTTTAAAAAAAGCTCGTCTAATATTTCCGCTCCTCTGGTGTCTCGAACACAATGCCGACCCCAGACTTCAAACTCTTCATCGTCCTGCGAATGCCAGTCCTGCGTGAATATCAACTGCGCCTTTTTTCGTAGTGCTGCTTCTATCAATCCGCGTATTCGTGGTATTATCGCTTCTACTGCGTCACCGACGAACAAAGCGCCGTCTTCGTAGCAGAAGTCCTTCTGCATGTCTATGACAACTAATGCACTCTCTCAGGATTTATAAACACTTTTTCGGGCATATTTTATTTTATACAGATATTCTTTCATTACTTTCTTCATTTTTAATATTTCCATCGTATGCTCTTACCTTTCCACTACTTTGATTTCTGTTTAGTTTTGATTTCATCAAGAGCATTTTTAGCATACAGACGTACCGTTGGAGACCTATCCTTTAATGCCTCTTTCAGTGATGCAACTGCTTCTGCATCACCTATACTTCCAAGAGCCCCTGCAGCCTCACCACGCACAGATGCCTCCTCGTCTTTTTTTAATGCTTCTATCAGTGCTACAACTGCTTTAGGATTTTTTATAATCCCGAGAGCCTCTGCAGCTTTCCCACGTACATTTTTATCCCTATCATCCATTAGTTTCGTTATAATTTCATCATCTAGCAACTTTGGATTGCGTTTAATTTTATTCAGAGCACCTTCTATTTTTCTAGGATCCCCGCTTAACAACTCATCTATTATAGATTCCTCAAGCACGAAAACTTCTTCAGGCGGTTTCCCCGAGAGGTAGATATATTGGTAACTACTCACCCCTGTGTCAATCCCATAGAACCGACTGAAGGAATAAATGGAGACCCTCTAAGCGCATCGTGAATAGCATCGAGCACA
>WJOV01000046.1 GCA_009618475.1 Methanosarcinales archaeon
ATTGATGCAGCGCGAACGTGGGGTTATAGTGTATATACAACGAGAAAAACAAGAATATCCATGTAGTTCATATATTCGTTAGTACCCTCACCTTTAGTAACCCTAAAACCTAACCCTCTAACCCTCTAAATACATCCTCTGCGTTCTCCGTGAACTCCGCGGTTAATCTGACAATGTCAAGCTAATTCCAAAATTCACCTTTCTTTAAAATCGTTTTTGGTATAGTCAAGGTTTTAATCACAATAATTGCTTGAAATAAACCCAAAAAGGCGTTCTCTCACAACTCTTTATCCTTACGCTTCCTTCTTTTATCATCCTCAATACCGCTTCTTGTTCTGGCTTTTGCTCTGTTTCAACTTCAACAGTCGCAAGACCAACGCATTCCGCGGAATGTGCATCGCTTCCCGCAACCGCGGTGACGTTATTTCGAGTTGCCTTTCCGCTCGCTATTTTATTCGCAACGCCGAAGAAATATCTGGAATTGAAGGTTTCTATTGCATCTATGCCGGAATGCGTGCAAAGGTTACCAATGCTGTGGCGGAACGGATGGAAAGGATGCGGCGCGATAATTACAACTGTGCCTTTCTTCTCCTTTTCCTTCTCTTTCTGTCTCGCTATTCTTATCGTTTCTTCTGGCGACAAGCCCTTCTCTAACCCTTCTTCCAACCCGAGCACGATTAAATGACCTTCAGAAGTCGTTACTTCTATACCCGGGACGATTATCAAATCCAGATTGTTATCGGCTACGTATTTTCGTGCCGCAAAAAAACCTTCCATCGTGTCGTGGTCGCATATTGCTACGCCATCGAGCTTTTTCGCTATCGCACTTTTTAATATCTTTTCAATTGAGTCATGTCCATCATGCGAGTAATTCGTATGCACGTGCAGGTCGAGGGTTAGGGTCAGAGTTAGAGGCATCGTTCGTCGTAATTATATAGTTGTTGTTTAGCTTATTTTATAACCACAAGATTACACGGATTTTCACGAGAAAACAAGATTTGATGGGGGTTTAAAATGCTTTTGCATCTTGCAATTTTTCATCTTGCCTATGACACCTCACGCTAGAACCGTATTGGTTGATTTTCTTGTGTCCATCTCGTGAAATCTCGTGGTTTTTACTTTAACAGAGAAGGAGAAAAAGTTATATAAACGCAAAAAGTGAAACTAATAATATGAAAAAGAAAATGCCTCCTCTGGTAGAGATAGATTCAAGAGAAGTGGAATCGATTGAAGACATTGCTTACGGAATGCACTATCGAGTAAAAGGAGGTCTCCAGGTAGAATCCAATCTCTCTGAACTCGTGGAGGAAATGGAACTCAATACAAAAGTTCAAATTATAGGGGAAGATGTGGAAATACCGGTTAACGAATTCATATACGAGAGACTTAAAGGGAAAAGGATAAAGGTCGTGATGCAGGGAAAGAAGGACTCGATGTAATTGCTAAATGCAAAGTGCAAAAGTCAAAAATCAACAAATGGCGATAATGAGAGGTTTGAAGTCGAAAATGCTCCTCTTCACTCATTTTACATTTTTCAATTTGCATTCTGCATTTTGCATTCTGCATTTTGCATTTAATTGCTCGAAATCCACAAGATTTTGAGCAATTACGGTTCTTCTGTCTGTGGCATTGGATTTATAACAAAAAAAATAGAGAGGAGAATGATCTATTTTCTCCTCAAAAGATACGCCACTGCCAGTAGTCCTGCAACTGCGAATAGCACCTCGAATCCGGGTGCTTTGCCACCCTCTTCCGGAACTTCAGTAGTTCCTGCTGGATATTCTTCGGAGGGAGTCTCTCCTGGCTCTTCTCCAGCAGCCGCACCAGCCTCTGTAGTAATTTCCAATGTATATTCCCCGTAATCATCATCTACTATTGAAGTAATCGCGATGTAAATGTTATCACTATCCGTTATTGCTTGTGTCGTTTGGACAATTGCACCTGGATTTGCCGGATAATACTCTTCTCCAATTTTTACTCTGTCACCATTGTACAGCGTAATCCCTCTCATCTTATTGCTTGGTGGAGTCACTTTAACAGTTAGCGCTGTTCCTTTTTCAACAGGCAGTTTGTAGAGGTCTTTAATGTCCGTGCCCCACATTCCCGACAGGTAGCCTTTATATACCCCTTGTGTAATGTCCATTGCGGTTTCAAATGTGTCTTCGACATCTGTTTGACTTCCGGCATCGAAATTATCTTCTACCGAAATATCATACTTTGTGCCTTGTGTAGTTGCAACGATGCCACCGCCACCAACACTCATGTAATATGTGTATGTGTTCGTTTCTGAACTCGGTAGCCAGTAATATGTACTGGAATCCCCTGCACCTAACATGTCTAAAGGATTGTCATAACCTGGAACCAGCACTGCTCTATCTTCGTCATATAAATCAGTTTGGCTCATTATATCCCTAGTGTCTCCACAATTTAATCCTTAGATATAATACTTGGACAACTTCTTATCAGCCTTATCCCTCGTAAACTTCCAATTGATCTTCTTTT
>WJOV01000092.1 GCA_009618475.1 Methanosarcinales archaeon
AGTGAAGGGGTGTTGAGAAGAAGAACTGCTTTTTATATCTGTGCAGGAAATATTATCTGTTGGTTGTTTGGTAATTGTTGGACAGCCTTTATCGGATATAAAATAAAAGAAGAAGAAGAAGAAGAATGAAACTGAGGATAGTATATGATAACGAGGCGAAAGGAGTGCTAAAGAGCGATTGGGGGTTTTCATGTTTGATTGAAGCAGGGGATAGAAAAATATTGTTTGATGCCGGGGCATCAGGCGATGTATTAGCTCATAACATGCAGAAGTTAGGGATAAGAAAAGAGGACATCGAAATTATCGCACTATCGCACGAGCACGGGGACCACATTGGCGGTCTTGATGCCGTGTTACACCCAAATGTCGGTGTGTATATACCCGGTTCATTCAGGAGGAGAACAAAGGAAGGGATTGGGGAGAAGGCTGCGGAAGTATTTGAGGTATCAGAACCCGCGGATATTATTCCCGGTGTTCATACAATTGGAGTGTTTGGGAAAGCGATTAAGGAGCAGTCACTGGCTTTGGAAACAATGGATGGTGAAGGCGTGGTTGTTTTAACTGGATGTGCGCATCCGGGTTTGGAGAATATTCTGGATGCTGCAAAGGTTTTCGGTGAGCTATGCGGTGTGATAGGCGGGTTTCATGGTTTCGATACGCTGAAGTTGTTAGAGGAGCTGAAAATAGTAATGCCCTGTCATTGCACCGTGCATAAGAAAGAGATAATGCGGATGTATCCGGAGAAAGCAGTATGGTGTGGAGCCGGTGAAATAATAGAGATTTAGCAAAAGGGATGGGCGATTATACGTTTTTGTTAAAACAAAATAAACTAAAATAGAATAGAATGTGGATTCCAGTAGTAGATGTAATGGTTTGCAAGGGCTGCGGAGAATGTGCGCAGGTCTGTCCGGATAATGCGATTGCGATAGTGGATAAAAAATCGGTTATTGATTACACGAGATGCACTTGTTGTGGCGTTTGTGATAGGGTCTGCCCATTGGGAGCCCTGGAAATAAAAAACCCGCAGATGCCTTCGGTATTGCATGAAGGGGTGCGACTGGAGACGTTAAAGGCGGAGGTGAAGATGTTAAAGCGGAAATTGAGAGAAATGAAGAGAGAAGTAAGAATCTAAAAAAGAAACCACGACATTTTCCCTTGTCGCCTTAGAACTCGTTCGAGAAGAGCCGAATCACACAGCTATACAAATACGGTTGATGCTTACCGTGCACCGCACTCTACGCTCACCACTTTTACACGTGCTTCTCCTTTTATTTGTGATATAACACGCATCAACGCCTCCATCTTCTTCGCAGTACCCTCAGCGCAAATGACGACCGAGCCCTCTCCGCCATCTACACCGCCAGCACCTATGGGAAAGGCATCAACCGCACCTAATATCTTCAATGCCTCTATCTCGGTGATTATCTTTCCATGCACGGGCATCAGCCCTACGGGCATACCCACCGATTTGAAAAATCGCTCCGTTCCTACTCGTTTCGCAGCCTCTGTAACGGGATAAGGTATTGTTTTCTCAATGCCCACGGGAATAATGAAATTCACGCCTCTTGCCATCACCGTTCCTAATGCAGAACCTATCGTGCCGCCGGATGGATTTGCCATGAGTATGCCTGCGTTTCCGGCTGCGTCTAACGCATTTGCACCTTTTATGAACACGTCTTCTGCGGATAACGCTTCTATGGCTTTTTCCATGCTTGTATCACTTATTTTTCCATTTTTTATTACCACTTCCTTCGCCCTCTCTTCTTTCGTGACTACACAAGTCCCTTTGTCGGTTATGACACCCGCTGCGTATCTCTGCTTATCTATTTGCGTTACCGCCCTGCCCTCGGTCCCGGACAACTCATCCAAAATCTCCTCGACTACATAAGCATTCGTAGTTCCCAGTCCTATTACGACAGTACCACGTTTCAACGCTCGCTGCACTTCGTCCAAATGCCTTACGCCCTTTGCAATCAGCCTCTTCGATTCCGAAGGCGTGAGTGACACCAAATTTTTTTTCGCTTCGTTTGCCATTTCTATATTACACCTCTTATCCGTGATAGTTCTAAAATAAGTTAAAATTTAACGAATCTTCGAGAATATAAACAAGTTGTATTCATCTCCGTTTTACGTTTCCAAACCCGCTAAAATCTTTGCAATATTCCTATCAGCAATCCTCTTTTTTAGCTTTACCAGTTTTACAATCTCTTTTTTATCAACTTCCGCCTCGATGAATTCAGTCACATCTAAAAGCTTTTTACCCGTTTTGGACCTCACAATCACAGTGGAATAGCCATCAGGACTTCCTACCGAGCCGATGGAAATGTCTGCAAGCCTGGAAACGAAATCGTCACAGTAAGGGCAGCCTTCTCTCACTACGCTCTCCAGCTCTCGGACATCGCATGAATAATCCTTCCCATCCACCGTGACGATATACTTCCCTCTGGTTATCTGCGTCTTTTCTGCTTTATCGAGGTCAACGCCGAATCTCTTCCCCG
>WJOV01000059.1 GCA_009618475.1 Methanosarcinales archaeon
GCTGACCGATTCTTTTGCATTGGAAGCGATAAGGAAGATTGCAGATAATTTAGAAGTAGCATTCTCACACGGCGATAATCTCGATGCTCGTTTGAAAATGTCGTTAGCAGCGATGCTGGGCGGGATGGCATTTGGAAATGCAGGCGTTATAGCGGGTCATGCGGCGGCGCATACGTTCGGAGCAAAGTATAAAATACCACACGGCGTCGCTGCTGCGCTTGCCCTGCCTTATATTATGGAGTATAACGCACCTGTAGCCAAGGAAAAGTTAGTGAAGGTAGCGCGAGAAATGGGCGAGGATATATCGAAGCTGACGGAGGAAGAAGCGGCGTCAAGGGCGGTTGCACGCGTTAGGGGCTTGCTTGAGAAGTTAGAATTGCCAACACGACTTGCTGATTTGGACGTGCCAGAGGAGGATTTACAGGAGTTGGCGGAAGCTATGTCGAAGGAGAAGGGATACTTAGCACGCAATCCACGTAAAATCGAGCTTGAAGAAGCAGTAAAAATATTCGAGAGCTTGTGGTCTGGGGAATGAGAAATAACATAACATCATGTTGATCGAGATATTTGGGGCATACCAGAGGCGATGCGGGCACTTAAGAGATTCCAGTAGGAATCGGCTGAAATCGGGATGGAGGAACAGATAGGGCTTGAGAGGGGGGAGAGTAAGAAAGAAGTTGTAATCGTATGAAGAATGCAAAACCTATTTTACTATCCGAAATCAAAAAGGCAGTTAAAGAGGGGAGAGTGAGAATCACCGACCATGCAGATGAAGAAATGGCAAAGGATAGACTTGCATATAGAGAGGTTAGGGATGCAATATCAAAAGGGGAAATTATTGAAACTTATGCCGATGATAAACCTTTTCCAAGTTGCTTGGTTTATGGAAAACATAATGAAAAACATATACATGCAGTTTGTGCGTATTCCGAAAAGGATAAAATTGTGGTGCTAATAACAGTTTATATACCTGGCCAAGACAAATGGATTAACTATAGAAAAAGAAAGGGGTGAAGGGGTAAAGATGTTGACAAAATGTGCTCTTTGCGGTGGAGACATCAGACCGGGAAAAGTTGAAAAGGTAATACGGATTGAGAACAATGTAGTAATCGTCTCGGTCGATGCAGAAGTTTGTCAACAGTGTGGTGAGGCGTACTACACGCCGAAGACCGTAGAAAAGTTACAAGAAATGAGAAAAAAACTAAAGGAAGTGATTAAAATAGAAGAATTATGCATACCAACAGGGCAAACGTATCTGTATAAAAAAGAGATTGAAGCGTGAAACTGCGATGGCGTTTTCGTTTGAATTACCACAAAGGAGAAGCGGATTTAAATTCCATGCCTGAATGGCTTTTCGAGATCGAAGAATGGGATTTAGAGGGGGAACTTCGGGAAGTAGTAGACACAAAACTTATAATAACATAACGATTGTTCGTCCCATTCAGTATCAAAGACATGATCTGATCTATCCCGAACCCTCGTTTCGTTTCTTAATCCTCGGATAAACAATAATTCCTACCGGAACAGAAACTAAAGCGCCGATTATTAGCCATCCTCCAATGCCTGATTTAGCTAATTGGACTGCAATGATCTCCTCTTTCTCTCGAATCTCAAACATATATGGAAATGCTTCGCCCATAAAATCTTTCGTGCTGTTAAGTTCCTTCTCATACGAACCGTTGATTGGTGCGTGTGCTGCGGCACGAATGACGGTAACTGGGCCCCTGGTAAGAGGATTGCCTTTCACGTAGAAGTACAGGATTATTTCTCGATCTGTAACCTTCCCATCTTTGGATTCCTTAAGAAGAACAAGTTTCTTTACGGATACCGAACCGTTAAAACTGCCTGCTTTTTCAGGTTCCCAATGAGAATACAAAGGAGGTTGTGCCCATGTCACATTTGATATAGGGATTTCTTCAGTCGCTTCTTCCTCTACTTTATAGCCCAAGCCGGAATAACAAACAACTGGAGCATGAAAGGCGGAAACGTTTTTGCTCTGAATAATTGCGAAAGATACTGGTGCTGGCTCAAGCGTGCTGCTATTGCGGGGAATGGGTGGATTGGCATATACACGCAGAAGCATGGCATCAGCACGCAAAGCTTTTTCGAGCCTTGAAGTATTAAAGTGCATGCTTTTCCAATTACCGATATGTCTTGGGAACGCACGCACGTGTTCAGTGTCCCCAAAGTCCATCTTGGTAGCAACAGAAAATTCGTGCCCGGTTGCTTTTCCAAGCTCGGTGTCAATTGTGGTGATAGATTTGGAGAGAATCATGCCAGGAGTTGAAAGAAGAAAGATTATAACGAAAACTAATGCCAGTGGACCAATAATGGGAATAAGGATATCAGCACCAACCTTTTTTTCTTGTTGTATATACACTATAACCCCACGTTCGCGCGGCATCAATTATTATAACCATCTAACCATATATCTAACTGATACATCCAGACATCTTCACACCCGGAACATGCCTCATCATAT
>WJOV01000145.1 GCA_009618475.1 Methanosarcinales archaeon
CCGCGGCTCTTTGAAAACGTCTTTCCGTCTATTTTCACCATACCCGAAGCAACGACGGCATCAGGCAGCGAATAACCCGCTCCTTTTAGCATCGCAGGCCAGAATATGCAGTGATGATATATAATGTCCGTGCCGATGAAATGCACAATGGTGGCTTTATTTCCCGTCCAATATTTCCGCCATTCCTGCTCCCTCTCTCCTTCTTCCTTATCGCCCATCAACTCTTCCGTAAAGGATATATACCCAATGTGTGCGTCAACCCAGACATAAACGACCAAATCATCCCTGCCCGGGAATTTCACGCCCCATTCCAGATTCCTCGTTATACACCAGTCCATCAGTTCCTTCTTCACCCATTCCTTCGCATAGTTCTTCGCATTCCGCGTGCCACCCAATTTATCTAAATACGAGACGAGGAAATTGGCAAAGGAGGCGAGTTTGAAGAAGAACTGCTCCTGTTCTTTGAAATCCGCTTCGCTTCCACATATCTTACATTTCGGTTCTATTATCTCCCCCGGTTCGAGATGCTTACCACAGCCCTGGTCACATTCATCACCTCTTGCCATTGCACCGCAGTAAGGACATTCGCCTTCCACGTATCTATCTGGTAGAAACCGCCCGCAGGTATTGCAAAACGCCTGTTTTGTTCCCTTCTTATATACGTACCCATTCTCTATCAACTTCTTTACTATCTCTTCCGTCCTTCTATGGTTGCTTTCCGAATCGGTTTGTCCATAATAGTCGAAATCCACGTTCAGCTCTTTAAAAATTCGCTTGAAATGTTCATGATATTTCTCAACCACCTCTTCGGGTGTAATGCCTTGCGCTTCGGCACTCAGCACAATCGGCGTTCCATGCGTGTCCGAACCGCTTATAAAAATAGCATCGTAGCCCATCTTCCGGAGCATCCTCACGTATATATCCGCGGGGACGTAAGTCCTGAGGTGCCCTATATGACACTCTCCGTTAACGTAAGGCAATGCAGAGGTTACTAGAACCGGCTTCTCGATTGGGATTTTCATTTGTTTTTGTTTAGTATTTTGTTTGTAGCAATCATCTATCTATATCAAGAAATAGCTTTATAATTCTTTTGCTTTTCAAACACCCAAAATCATCCTGAGCGTATTTCTCACCGCAGGGGCAAGACCAATGACGATAAGAGCCAACAGAACGAGATTCTTTAGCTCCCTTTCGCGCTCATCAAATTGCGTCTCCAATAGATATAACACGGGGATGAGCATTCCGAGTTTGAGTGGGTACATTCCGGCTGCTGAACCCGTATATTTTACTATAATGCCTTCTATCACGTGCTTTCCGCTGTAACCAAGTATATCAATCCCAATATACGAAGAAGAGGCATCGAGCAGATGCGCAGCTAAAACTGAGACGTTCCGCTTCTCTGTTAGAAAATTCACGCTAAATTTCGCGCCAATTCCGTATATCACACTTAACATTATGCCGGAAATGCCAATGACGGCAAAAAGAACCCATGGTGAAATTATTTCTTCTTTCCGTAGCAGAATCATCAGGTTTGCGAAGAGCCAGACCATACCAACCAGACCAAAAGCCCGCTTGTAATTATAATCTCTTAACCTGTTCGTCCGTGATAATTTTACCGATATTGTAAGTATGGCTACGCAGCAAAAGAACAAAAGAAAATAGATTAACGGGGTGATCAGCACGTAGCTCAGTGGCGGCGAAAATAATCCCGCATCTTCCATTACCCTCAGGCTTGCACCAACGAATATGTAAGGCGATACGGCGGCGATAAAAGGTTTGTCTATCGTTATACCAAGCTTCTTCAGTAATTTTAAAGTCAAAAAGAGGCACAATACCAGTAATAAAGCCCATGTCACCGTATTTACCGGGTTGTAGCCGGTGTCCAGGGTTATAGGATGGATATAATATGCGTTGACAAATTGTCTTATCGCTTCGAGCATATTAATCTCGTGAAATCGCGTGGTTTTTTATTCAAACAGCAACCTTGCAAACATGCTTTTCCCACCCTCCTCTTCCCTTACCGCCAATTCTTCCTTCTTCGGCTCTTTTTTCGCCACCCCTTCCATCTCCACTGCTCTACCGCCGTGTTCACTTCTTCGCACACGCACGTCAACCAGAATAGGCATTTCTATGCTCGGACTCGAAAGCAGCGCAACTCCCTGTGGTATTCTTTTGATTTCCTCCTCCATCTCACTGCTCATGAACTCCAGCCCGCGGCTCAACGCTTTGATGTCGTTTGGATTCGTTACACGGAGGATTATCTGTGTATTACACTGTGAAATAACGTTCTTATCCACACGTGCAGGTCTTTGCGAGATGACCAGCAACCCCAATCCGAATTTCCTGCCCTCTGAAGCAATGGTTCGCAAAATATTAGAGCTGACTGCTTTTTCAAACCCACGCTCCGGGCAAAAGTTGTGTGCCTCCTCGATAACGAGCATAAAAGGCGGTATCTTCCCC
>WJOV01000112.1 GCA_009618475.1 Methanosarcinales archaeon
CACCAAAAAAAGGCTGTTCGTTTTGTTGCCCTGGCACTTCCGCTATCTCTAACTGTTCATGATGATAGAGTAATTTGTTAACGATTCCATGAACGTATCTGAAACTATTGACATAGTATCGAGTCAGACGCTCAGGATATAACTTCTGATCCTTCAGAACCGAATGCTCCAGAACCTCCTCCGGAGTTAAAAACTCGATTTTCCCTTCTGAATCAATCAAAGCAGTTCCTGACCACTTTGGTATTGTATATAGCGTAGGAAATCGCCAATGATACTCGTAAGAAACAATTGGCACTGCTATATATAACTCCTCGTCCACAGGTACAAAATAAGGGTCTTCGTAATCTACCCAATATTTTTCTTTGTATAGTTTCCATTTATACCAGTCGCGTATACCCATTCCAGGTCCTATCTCCATATCTTTTTCGACGATGTGCGTGCTCTTCCGTGAGGTGTTCATATCCACATAAGCCGCTCCTTTGTCCTTAAGCACGAAGAAATTGATTGAACCGTCAGGAATGAGCGGAAAGACCCAACAAGGCTTTTCAGCTACAAATGCGATGTCCGCCGTTCCAAGCCTGAATCTGGGATATTGAAGGGCATCGCGTGCATATCGCTCAGCCACGAATTGGGGCATGATTCTGACCACCGAAGGGTTCATGTCTGGCAGTTCTGCTATCTCTTCTGTGTCTAAATGCCGTGCTAAATAGCATTGCGAGTACATCGCCTGAAAAGGACCCAATATCGCCCAGCCAATAATAATTAATATTATAATGATGGCAGGGGCAACAACAGCCATTTCTAAATCTTTGGGATGAGTACTTAAGCTCTTTTTCTTTTTATATGGCGGTTTTTCCTCTTTTCCTCTTTTCTCACTCCTACGGTAAATATTGTAAATAGCATATATTATCCCACCCAGAAGTAAAGGCCCCCAAAAAGCGGGATTCTTATACACAAACATGAAGAACCAGTGCCATAACGGTCTGCTAATCCAAATTAAGCATGCAAGAAAGATGAAGCCAAAAACAAAAACTACATTCTTCTTTATTTTATTCCCCGTGGATTTATTATTTACCTCTTTTGTTGCTCGCATACTTAAATAATAGCGAAAGCATATTTAAATATTAGAGTTGTATTTGTTTACCGCCGAGATCACGGAGAGCGCTGAGATGAGATAAATGATTTTCCATGCTCTCTGCGGGCTCTGCGGTAAACAAGTATCAAGCAAAAAATGGAAAAGAAGGAAAAGATAAAATATATCGAGCATCCCTCGGATGTGGGATTCGAAGCGTATGGCGACACGCTGGAGGAGCTCTTTGCCAATGCCGCTATCGCAACTTACAGCTTCATGACCGATGTGGACGAGATAGAAGAAGAGGAAGGGGGGGAACGAGAAGTAGCGATAAAATCAGAAGATCTTTACAGCTTGATGTTCGATTGGCTGGACGAAATGATTTTTTTCTTCGAGTCGGAATCGCTGGTAATGAAAAAATTCGATATAGAAGTGAACTTATCCAATTTTAGTATGAGCGGTAAGTGCAAGGGAGGGATATTCGACCCTTCCAAACACGAATCCGGTATAATAATAAAAGCAGTTACGTATAACATGATGGAGATAAAGAAGAACGAGGTTTGGAAGGCAAGGGTCGTTTTAGACGTGTAATCAACCCTTTTCTTTTAAAAAAAGAAAAGCGTTGACGGAAAAGAAAAATTTTTGTTTTCTCCACCTACAAAGAAATTTCAGAGGTGGGATATGCTACACCTTCTCCTTCACGTAAATCACATCCCCTTCTTTTAGCTTGCTGAGAAAAGATAACTTTGAAGGTGTGATAGAAGAAAGAGAAAGGACGAGGTTAGCGCCATCGAAACTCTCGCCAGTGGGTCCGTATTCCTTGCTATCGTTCAATCTGATTCCCATTATCCCGCGATTTGACCTTGACATATTTGTAACCCCGAGTATACCTTTTTTAACCCCATCTTTTGGTAAGTTCTCCGGCACAAGTGTCCCCGCTTCGTCTGCATTCCCATGAAATAACACCAGCATCCCCGGGGCAGTGAAATACACTTTTAAATTCCCTATTGGTCTGTTAATCAACCCTGTTATCTTTTTGAAATACCACACGGTCTTAGGTGCCTCCGTGTGATATAATTCCACCTCAAACACGCCTTTCGCATCAACTCCTACCGTCCTTACTGTCCCCCTATCCACAATTTCCATCGTCAGCGCTGGCTCCTGATCCGCAACAATTGCATCGTCATTCTTATTCCCTTCCCTTACCTGCTCGATATTCTCACATTCAAAAAACTCCTCCGCCTCCTTTTGACTTTTTCCTACCACCATCATCCACTCCGGCTCAGTCACCGTGTAAATAGTATCCCCCGATCGAGCGTAATCTATCAATGCGCATGTATAAAATATGCCTGGACGAGTACCCCGCTATTTTCTCGAATA
>WJOV01000016.1 GCA_009618475.1 Methanosarcinales archaeon
TGGCGGGGGAAAAAGTCTAATGGCTCTAATGCGTTTCTCAAACATGGCATAATGAACGACGTTTATGAATTAGGTTCTTTGCTACTATTTCAGAAAACGAAGGAAGCCATAAATGAGCAGAACGATTATATGAGTGCGTTTGAGAAAATAGAGGAAGAATCAAAGATTATAGGAACGTCTGTGCGTAAATTCGTCAGATCGGATAATTACGAGCGTATCATTGACAAGCTCGAGACACGGTGCCGCATAACAATGGGTGGGTTGGGTCCTGCGAGGAACGTTGCGAAGATGACTGCAATAAGACTGCAGCACGTTAAAAGAGCCATTGGCGATGAAGTTTATTTATCCGGGCCTTTTGCACCAAGACCACGAGCCGGGGATATTTTGTTTTTAATTTCATGGTCGGGAGAGACGGAACCGCTTCTGGGATGGTGCAAGGAGCAGAGTGGATTTGGAGGCCATGTTCATTCCATCGTTGGTAATGAATCCACCTTGTCGAGGGAGTCCGCGAGTTTCGTAATAGACGCCTCACCCACGACTTTTTATGAGCGTGCGACGTTTGTGCTCAGTCCCCTTCCACTGCATTTGGTAGAACGATTGCATCAACGTGGGTTCCGGCTACCTGAGTACATTATGGAATGGTGGCAGCACTCGGTGACGGAATAAATTTTAGAATGGCGTTTTCGATTTTAAACTTTTTAGCAACGTTATTCCTCCGAACCGTCTTAGCATATCTTCTTCACCACCTCTTCTATCTCTTCCACTCGACTTAAAACCGTGATACCACGCATTCTTCGTAACTTCTCCACGTTCTCCACGTCCTCCTTCCGAATTCTTATCTTCAAGTCACTGCCGTCAGGAAGCTTTGTTATTACTTCGCACTCTTTCTGGTCCACCGGGAAGATATACACGGGCACGTCCACCTTCATGGCTTGTGCCGCGGAATTTGTAATCAGCGAATCTGCGATGCAGTGTGCGATTTTTGCCACGGTATTTGCCGTAGCGGGCGCTATCAAAACGAAATCGTAGTTGCCTAACTGTATTTTTCCTGATAGAAAAGGGGCATTTGGTCCTTTTTCTTGACTCACCTTTGGAAAATGCTCTTTAACTTCGTTCAAAAGCTTGTAGAATTTTAAAACGACCTCAGCCTCCTTAGAGAGATAGACATGAACCTCCAGGTTGTACTTCTTTGTGAGTTCCTTCATGAAAGTCACGCACTCGGTTATATAATCCCCTGACCCTGTTATCCCCCATGCTATCCTTATACTCATACGCCCTTTCCATCTCCTTTCATCATAAACCAAACTTCCATAAGTCTATCCACCGTCTTATGAAGGCTTCTCAAACCTTCTTCGTCCTCTTTAACGCCCTCTGCACCTTTATCCTTCGACCAGAAAGTGGCACCGAGGTTCGCACCGAAAGCCCCTCCACCTACGGGGACCATCTCATTTATCAAATAGAAGTCAGCGATAGCCCTGATTGCAAGCTCCTGCCCGCCTATACGGTCACCACCATCCGCAACTGCTGCCCCTACTTTTTCGCGGAGCGCATGCGGATTTCTCGCTACAAATGCTCTCATCCTGTCGAGAAGCACCTTTGCCTGACCGCTGAGTGTTCCTTGATACACGGGCGTTCCAATTAAGACCGCTTCCGCCCACTCAAACCCAGAATATACCTCTTTCATCGCATCGTCGTGAATGCAACTTCCTTCTTTGATGCAGTGGTCGCAGTGCAGACAAAAGTTGAGCTTCTTACCACGAACAGAGAAGTACCGCGTCTCGGCTTTCCATTTCTCTTCTGCATACCTCAACGCTTCCAGAATTATCCAATCGGTCGCGGCTATTCTTGGACTCGCCGAAACACCAATAAGTTTAACCATTTGCCTTCAACCGGCATCCAACCTGAATCCCTCTTTCATACCAAACCATCCCGCCGGGTCCTCAAGATATTCCCGATAATCCCAGAGACTGAGATAATGTCCCCGCTCCTCATGCGCAAGTGCGAAAAAGAACCTCGCTTCAAAGGGGTCGGTGGCTTTCTCCGCCAGTTCATTGTAGAACGTAATGCTCTTCTCTTCCATTTCCATACCTATTTTCAGTACTTTCACGCTCTCGGAAATATCTTCCTCTGTCATATTCAGGTCTTTCGCATCCTCAGGAAAAATTGCTTTTGTCTTTACCACATCTCCTATGGCAGTCACCACTTTCGGCCACTTCCTTTCTTCTTTTAGCTTTTTATATATCTCCTTCACTTTTTCCAGGTGCACGTCTTCGTCCTTTGCCAGAGACCTGAACATATCCTTTGCAAACGCGCTGGTAGCCGCCTCGATAGCTTCCGTGTAAAACTTCTTGCCATCTTCTTCAAGTTTCATGGCGGTCTCAAGCGCCTTCAATCTCTCTTCGTTCATTAATTTTCAATACCCCCCCCTCA
>WJOV01000057.1 GCA_009618475.1 Methanosarcinales archaeon
CTACGCTTGAAGACAAACATTTTTATAAATTTCGATTGAATAAGCATGGCGTAAACATCATAGCTACGCTATTTGGAGGTATTTTTGCAATTTTGTTGGGCTATTTCGGAGGATTACAATAACTATAAGGACATTGTCAGATTAACCGCGGAGTTCACGGAGAACGCAGAGAATATATTTAGGGGTTTAGCTAACGAGCTGAACCGCTAATAAACTAAACCTCTAATTCCGCGTTCTCGGCGGTAAATTTGAAATGTGACAAAGTCAGGATATTATAGCCCCTGGAAAACTCCAAATCACAAACAAATCCAAGTGACTACAAAAAGTGGTGGAGAAAGTTAATTGCTGGTCTTGGAATGACGCACATCCTTTCTATTCTCAAAGAAAATACCGCATCATCAAGACTACTAAAGCCCGCCTCCTTAAAGATTTTCTGTGCCCTTTGCATAACCTCCGACATACTTTTATGTTAGAAGCTTTCGCTTAAAAGTTTTTCGATAACCGAATACAATTCTTATTTTTATCTTCTCCCCACCACTATAGTATTATCAACAAAAAATGCACTGGTCTTTAGCAATCGCAGAGGACATAGTAAAGCGAAGGAAAGAGAAAAAGCACGTTCTTGCTACCGGTATTACACCCTCCGGCGATATTCACGTGGGGAACCTGCGAGAGATAATAATAGGAGATGCGGTTCATTCCGCTCTTCTGGATATGGACGTGGATGCGAGACTCATCTACGTTGCAGACACTTTCGACCCACTCAGGAGAAGATACTCTTTCCTTCCTGAAGAATACGAAGCGCATGTAGGAAAACCACTGTCAGAGATACCAGACCCAGAGGGATGCCATTCGTCATACGCAGACCACTTTCTACAGCCGTTCCTTGATTCTTTAGCTGATTTGGGCATAAAAATAGAGATTTTCAAAGCCGACGCGATGTATAAGTCGGGGATGTACGTGGGCGTGATAAAGGAAGCGAATTCGAGAAGAGAAGAGCTGTCGAGGATAATAGAGGAAGTTTCCGGTAGGCAAGTGCCGGAAGAATGGACGTCTTTTAATCCGCTTTGTGACGCTTGTGGCAGAATCACGTCCGGAATTGTAAAGCGATACGACATAGAAAAGGAGGAAGTGTATTACGAGTGCGAATGTGGAAACAAGGGTGCTGCTTCGTTTAAAGGCGGTGGTAAATTGGCGTGGCGAGTGGACTGGGCGGCGAGATGGAAAATCCTTGGCGTTACAATCGAGCCTTTTGGCAAAGACCATGCCGCTCCCGGCGGCTCTTTTGACACTGGAAAGAAAATCTCCTCGGAAATATATAATTACGAAGCGCCATATCCTATCCCGTTTGAACATATCCTCTTAAAGACGAAGGGAGAAGTAACGGCTATGTCTTCATCCATGGGAACGAACATCCCGGTGCACGCGATATTAGAAGCAGTGCCACCGGAAATTTTAAAGCATGTCATCTCGCGAGTGCGACCAGAAAAGCACATAGAATTTGACCCTTCATTACCGCTACTCAACCTGATAGATGAATACGAGCGAGAAATAGGTGGAATAGGACGCGGTGTTGCGGGAAAAATACCTTTCCGGCATCTCATAACGCTCGTGCAAATCGCACGCGGTGACTTCTCTAAACTCCTGAACGTCATCAGGAGAAGTGGATATGAGGTTCGTGAAGAAAACGAAGCAGAGATAAAGGAGATAGAGAAAAAAGCGCGGTATGTGGAAAATTGGCTGCGGGAATACGCACCTCCAGGCTTGAAGTTCGAATTGCAATCAGCGTTACCGACAGAGGAACTAAAAAGCTTGTCCGAGGTGCAAAAAAAGGCATTGAAGCTCCTGGCACAGGAATTACAGGAAGGTAAGACTCCGAGTGCTGACGAGTGGCATAATAAAATATACGAAGTTGCCTCCGCTACAAACGTGGAAGCGAAAGAGATATTTAGGGCAATTTATATCGCAGTGTTGAAAAAACCTTCGGGACCTCGTGCAGGCTGGCTTCTCGCATCTCTGGATGCCGAATTCATAAGGGAACGGTTTGAATCGGCGGCAATGGTCTGATACAAAACATTATTCTCAAATATTCCGGTTTCTAAAAACAGTATCAGTAAGTTTAAACGGTATCGCCATTTTAGTAATAATCAAATGGAAGAGGAGAAATAGAAAGCGCAAATTTTTGAGTATATACGAAGTACTCCAGATATACTGCCAAATGGAAGGATATACGCAATGCGGCTATAATACTAAATGGGAAAAACATAAATAACGAGTGTCCATACTATTATACATACTATCATATTGTAGGTAAAAATGACGAAGATGTTGGTAAATAAGGAAGAAACGTATGAATAATGAAAAAGGCTCAGGCAAAAAGATGGATATTTTAAACAAACTTACAGACAATATAAGAAC
>WJOV01000015.1 GCA_009618475.1 Methanosarcinales archaeon
CATCAATGAGGATTCAGATTGGGGACCTGCGGCGTATAGAGGTCCTTTGTATGAAATCATGACGGGATTGACGTTGGGAATAGCCGGAGGGGATATGTTTATGATGATGCATCCAAAGGCTGCGGGTGCGGTCAAACGCGTGACGCAAATGCTGTTTGGAGCGGAGGGTGCTGAGGCTAAAGGTAAAAAAGTGGCGATGGACGATTGGGTGACGTGGAATGCAGGAGGCTCAAAAAAATGAAACTAAGCAGCCCGATGGAAATATGGGAGTATCTTCCGGGGACGAACTGTGAAGAATGTGGTGAGAAAACGTGTCTGGCTTTTGCATCGCTACTGAAAGAGAGGAAGAAGAAATTAGAGCAATGTCCACCACTTTTTGAGCCGGAATACGCAGAAAAAGGTAAGAAGTTAGCGGAATTGTTAGCGCCTGAGGTGAGCGAAGTGGAGATAGGAGTAGGTGCGAGAGCGAGTAAAATAGGTGGAGAAGATATTATGCACCGGCACGAACTCACTTTCTTTAACCGAACAGCGCTTGCTTATGACGTATGGGATACAATGGAGGAAGAAGAACTGAGAGAACGTGTGAGGAAGATAACGAATTGGAGTAAATTTTACGTTGGCGAATCTTTAAGATTAGATGCGGTTGCGGTTCGTTCCGTGTCCGGAGATGCAAAAACATTTGCGGGGTGTGTGAAGGACGTAGCAGAAGAAACTGACTTACCGCTCGTGCTTTCCGGAGGCCAATTCTTCTCCATCCAGCCAGAAATCCGTTGATCTATGCTGCGGACGAAACTAACTGGAAAGAGATTCTGGAAATTGTCAGGACGTATAATGTCCCGGTTACGTTGTTTTCACCGGACCTCGATATGCTAAACAGCCTTGCTTTGACTTTCTCTTCTGCGGGCGTCGAGGACATCGTATTGGACCCGGGGACATATCCAACAGGAGAGGGGCTTGCGGATACGTTTTCCAGGTTTGTAAGACTAAGGCGTGCGGGAATAGTAGATGGGAATAAAGGAGTTGCATATCCTTTGATGTCCGTGCCTATGACCGCGTGGATGGTTCACGGAGATGTGGATAAAGCAGGAAATGCGTTGGATGCTTCTTACTGGGAAGCGATTATTGCAGACTTGTTCATCATAAAATATGCAGATATAATGATTTTGCACTCGATGGAGCCGCATTCGTTGATACCGGAGCGCACGCTCGTCGCAAACATATATACGGACCCGAGGCGCCCGGTAAGTGTAGACCCGGGCTTGAGGGAGATAGGGAATCCAGCGGATGATTCACCTCTTTTTGTGACCACTAATTTCGCTTTGACTTATTATACGGTAGAGAGCGACCTCAGCTCTAACAAGATTGATTCCTATTTGATGGTGGTGGACACGGATGGGATAGGCGTGGAATCAGCAGTTGCAGGCGGGCAGCTAACCGCAGAGGCGATAAAAGAGACTCTGGAATCTTATGAAGTGGAAAAGACGGTTAAACACAAGGCAATAGTGATACCAGGTCTTGCAGCGAGACTTTCTGGCGAGACCGAAGATGCTACCGGCTGGAACGTGCTTGTGGGTCCGAGAGACAGTGGACGGATTCCTGGCTGGATGGAGAAGAATTGGCCTCCGGAAACCTTTTCTTAAAAAGAAAAGCTTTACCAAAAGAATTACTTAAACATTTTTGCAAGCAAAAAGGGTTACCAAAAAAAAACTAACTTTCTTTTGATAAATCGTTTCTTCCCCATTGAAGTTTCTTTGATCAAACTTTCTTTTGAAAGAAAGTTTGATGGGGCAGCCCAGATTTGAACTGGGGTCCATGGCTCCCAAAGCCACGAGGATAACCTGGCTACCCTACTGCCCCCTTCTTTTCTTTATATTACCCATATCATAATGTTTATACATTTAACCTATACATCTTAACCTCTTTGTTCGCATAGAAAGAAAGGCGTGGAGCCCTCAATAGACCTTTCAGCTTTAAATTCAAATCCCGTGCTTCTCACCTTTCAGAAGAGAATATACGTTGTGCCTCTTCGTCCCTGCGTTTATGTGCTTGCTGTGTCATCTCCGCACGCTTGAAATACTCCTCTGCTTTCTCTTCATCGTAGCAAGCCGATATACCTTCATCCATTAGATACTCCCGGAGATTCAATGCTGCGTTGAAGAACCCAATTGCCATTTCATATTGCTCCAAACTCGCGTAAGCAACTCCACAATCGTTACATACCTTAGCCAGCGTGGGAAGAATTGGCTCTTTCCCCACTATCTCCTTGTAAACTTCTATCGCCTCTTCATATTTCTTCTCTGCAAGATATTCTTCCCCGATTATAACCAAATCTTCAGCGGTCTTTTCTTCCTCTTTCCCTTCTTTTTCCATAAGCTTATACATAATTCATATCAGTTACT
>WJOV01000155.1 GCA_009618475.1 Methanosarcinales archaeon
GAAAAAAGTGAAGATTAGAAGAGTTTACCTCGACAGGGGATTCTATGCGGTTCCGATCGTGAGGATGCTCAAGCGATTGGGCGTACACTTTATAACCTGACATTACGAGTTTTATAGACTACAATATCACGTATCTATAATGACACAGAATCTAAGGAGTTTTACTCGGCCATAACCAGTCAAAAGCTATATATACTTGTAGTCCATATATAGGCTACATGGCAAAAACAAGAATAAGGCGAGGGTCGCGTGTATATGTGTATGAGCGGGAGAACTACAGGGATAGTACAGGCAAAGTAAAACACCGCAATACCCGCTATTTAGGTATAGAAGAGACAATAAATGGCGAAAAGCAGATAATCCCTCCGAAAAAACGCTTTAAAGAGTTTGAGGTCACAAAATCGGTACGATACGGTGACATAGCAATCCTTTACGATTTATTCAAACAATACGGACTTATCGAGCTATTAAACGGATTGATTCCAAGGAGAGGTCTTCCCGTTGGCGAAGTGTTTGCATCGCTTGCAATCAACCATATAATTGACAGAGAAACGCTCAACAAGTTTTCCAGGTGGTATCGGGACACAGAATTGGAAGAACTCATCGGCATCACTCCCGAGAAACTAAACTCCGGCAATCTTGGTGCGGTTATGAAGACCGGCAGTAAGATAGGCCCCGAAGGTATCGTGGACGTGTGCGTTGAGCTGTTCAACAAAATAAAGCATCTTGAGACAGAATCGTCTACATTGATCTATGACATCACCTCCACGTATTTTTATTCGACAAAATTGCCTAAAGCGCGACTCGGATACAACCGGGATGATAACAGCTTACCCCAGATAAACATCGGATTGGTCGCAACAAAGAACAAAGGTTTGCCAGTCCTTTTCAGAACGTATGAGGGAAATATAACGGATGTGAGGACGGTAGAACAACTTATTACAGATGTTAAACGGGTAGGCCTCAGCATTGATGCGATAATCCTGGATCGTGGGATGGCGTCAAGGAATAATTTAATAAAGCTACATGGAGATAATCTGAAAATAATTGGTGGCGTCCCTTTAACGTCCAAGGAGGCTAAAGAGCTTGTAGCGCACGACATATCCGAAGAAAATGAGTTAATGCGCCCCTCCGGTCTAATCTATTACGAAGACATCGTTACATCGCTGTTTGGCATTCCCGGCAGGGCAATTATTTGCTTCAATCACAGCGATCTTGAGGTAGAACGCACGGCACGATTGAAAAAAATTGGTGTCGTGGAGATAAAAGTCGCGGAGACATTGTCTTCGCTGACAGGTAACGAAACTCTAAAAGGCCTGGAGAAGGAGATAAGAGCGGCAATCCGCGGAGTTTCTGATTATTTTAGGATAAACAACGACGGGAAAAAAATAACCGTAACGCCTCACGACGAAAATCGAAAAGCAGCAAGGCTTCGAGATGGCAAATGCTTGATTTTCACAACGAATTTTGAGAAAAGTGCGGCGGAGATCATTTCTACGTATTTTGGTAAAGACGTCATTGAAAAGATATTCGATTGCTTCAAAAACTGGTTAGATCTGCAGCCGGTAAGGCATTTTGAGGAAGGGAACATTGACGTTTATATTTTTATCTGCTATCTTGCATATCTGGTTCTGGCGCTGTACAAGCATCATTTAGGCGTTACGGGTTGGGAAGGTGTGGAGGATAGTCTGGATGAACTGGGTAGAATACGAAAAACTACGCTTGATTTTGGGGGAGAAAGCCGTGATAAAATTTCCGTTCCCAATTTCATTTTCTTTTTCTCCTCCTTTCCTGCTCCGCTTCCTTAAAAACACCGGATTATTTGGAGATGCACCGAACGAGTCCTCACCCCTAATCGCATACCCGTCCATCGCCGCACGGTCAAAAGGAGGGCTATCTATGGATGAGCAAACGTCTTCTGCTAAAACACGGTTCAAAGCATCGTCAAACACGATTTCTTCTATTTCTGTCCTCTTTGCATTAGATAAAGCTATTTTTAATGCGTCTTCCAATGATATAAGTTTACGGAAAAGTTTCATATTACCCGTTTTCCTCCAACCTGTTCTTACCTCTCAAATACACCGTTGCTATTCCTGCCTTCGATAATTGCCTCCTCAGCTTCTCATCGTTTGTGAGCACTGCTGCTTTCTTCTTTAACGCTAACTCCGCAATCCACTCATCGGTATCAATTTCTCCTTCTCCTCCTCCTTCTTCTTCATTTATCGTTACCTTGCACCTGTGGGGCTCTGCCCCACGACCCCGCAAGCCCTGTAAGTGCTTACCTGGCATTTGTCTGGACGCAGAGGCATGCACATACTTGAGCACTAAAGAATAACCAATCTTTGCCGCTCTCTTTTCTTTGCCTTTCAAATCCGGTCTTTGCTTGAGCTTGTTTAACTCATTCAAAACCTTCTTCGGCACGATTATATGCTCATATCCAAGCATCTCCAGCTCGTAAAATATATCAACGCCAAATTCGCCTGGTATGAGCAGTGCATTCGTGTCCACTATCACTTCCTTTCTTAACACTTTTTCTTTATATTATAAAAGAAAAACTGTGCTAAAAAAGAAATAAAGGTTCTTTTGGTAAAGCTTTTCTTTTTAAGAAAAGGTTTTATGACAATTATCTTAGGACTCGAAGGAACCGCATGGAACCTCAGCGCTGCGGTGGTCAGCGAAGAGATGGTGATATACGAAGCAGAATCAACATATAAGCCTTTGCATGGCGGTATCCATCCGAGAGAAGCGGCGCAGCATCACGCATCCGAGCTAAAAAGCGTGGTCTCACAAGCTTTAAGAGGCGCAGAAGGAGAAGGCTTTTCTTTAGAGGAAATAGACGCAATTGCATTCTCGCAGGGTCCGGGCATGGGTCCGTGCCTCAGAACCGTAGCAACGGCAGCAAGAGCGCTCTCTATTTCTTTAAAAATACCTCTAATCGGCGTTAATCATTGCATCGCACATATAGAAGTTGGAAGATGGCGATGTGGAACGAAAGACCCTGTGGTGTTATACGTGAGTGGAGCAAACTCGCAGGTATTGGCATACCGCTCCGGCAGGTATCGCATCTTAGGAGAAACGCTGGATATAGGAATAGGAAACGCTCTGGACAAGTTCGCTCGCTACCTCGGACTGAGCCATCCGGGGGGTCCGAAGATAGAGGAGTTGGCTTCTAAAGGCACTAAATATGTTTATATGCCGTATGTAGTGAAGGGAATGGATTTATCCTTTTCCGGGCTCACCACTGCTGCTAAGGACGCTTTTGATTTACATCCAGAAGAAAAGGCGGATATTTGTTATTCCTTTCAGGAGACTGCATTTGCCATGCTCACCGAGGTAACAGAGCGCGCAATGGCTCATTGCTGTAAGGAGGATATGTTGTTAGCAGGCGGCGTAGGAGCGAACCGGAGATTACGGCAGATGCTGCAAACGATGTGCCGCGACCGGGAAGCACGATTTTACGTTCCCGAAACTAAATATTTGAAGGATAATGGCGCAATGATTGCTTATCTTGGACTGCTAATGCTCAAAAGCGGTGACACAACGCCGATAGAGAAATCCGAAGTTAAGCCAAATTACAGACCCGATGACGTTGAAGTCACGTGGAGGGCCGTAGAGTAAAAAACCACGAGATTTTACAAGAGTAACACAAGACCAGAAATCAGAATTTCTGTTCCCTGACTTCTTCTATCTTCACAATTTCTCGTGGAAATCTGTGTAATCTTGTGGTTATAAAGAGGAAATCAAATACAATTTTTATTGTACCCAACAGGTATAAATATAATAAGTATGGAAAGCCCTAAACCTTTTGTCTTTATAAATGCCGCAATGAGTGCGGATGGTAAAATATCATCGGTGGAGAGGAAACAGACGATAATAAGCGGCAAGGAAGATTTTGACAGGGTTGATTCACTGAAGGCAGAATGCGATGCAATAATGGTTGGTGTAGGCACTGTTTTAGCTGATAACCCGTCTTTAACTGTAAAATCAGAAAAAAGGCGGGAAGAAAGGAAGAGAGCGGGAAAAGATGAAAATCCGTTGCGAATAGTGGTGGACAGTAAGGCGAGAACGCCTGTTGATGCAGCGATACTGAACAAAGGCGAAGGTAAGCGAATAATTGCGGTTTCTGAGCAGGCGATTATAGAAGACATGGGGAGACTGGGAGAAAAAGCGGGGATTTTAGTCTGCGGCATGGAGGAAGTGGACTTAAAGCATCTTCTATATTTATTATGGCAGCGAGGTGTGAGCAGATTGATGGTGGAAGGTGGTGCAACGCTTAACTGGTCTTTGGTCTCGCAAAAGCTCGTTGACGAAATATACATATACGTTGGCAACATAATAATAGGTGGCGGAGACGCACCGACGCTCGTGGATGGCAAAGGGTTTGTTAAGGACGATGCGAGGGTAAAGCTGGCGCTTTTAAGTGCGGATAAGATGGACGAGGGTGTTTTGCTGAGGTGGCATGTTCGTAAATAAAATTAACAAAAAATAGTTTGATGTTTAGGTTAGTTCGTGACTCCATAGTTTCGGAAGTATAGAAAGCAGGTCTGGTAAGAATTCAGCAATGTCCCGGCATTTTCGCTCAGTTATTTCCAACACCTCCTCCACTCGCTTGCGCTCGATGACTTGGTGCTGCAGTTCCACACCTTTTTTTAATAATTCCGCCTCCACCCGCTTGCGCTCGGTGATGTCTCTCGCAACTGCCAGAATTCCGGTGGGCTCTCCGTCATCGCCTTTCAATAAAGTAAAGTACATATATGTGGGAAATGGTGTTCCGTCTTTTTTTACATGCCCTATTTCACCCATCCATGAACCCTGTGTTTTTATCTGATTAATACACCTCCCGTATTCATCTATCTGTTCCTCAGTATGTAAATCCCCAACTTTCATTCCAATCATTTCTTCAGACGAATAACCGTGCATCCTGGCAAAAGCATCGTTCACATACGTTAGATTTAGTTCTATGTCACCTACCGCTATGCCGTCAATCGACTGTTCAACAGCAGAACTTAATTTTCTTATTTCCTTCTCCACCCGCTTGCGCTCAGTGATGTCCTGGTGGCTCGCCATATGTGCAATAATTTCCCCTTTATCATCCAGTACTGTTGAGGCGGATATTGCCATTGGAAAAAGTTCACCATTTTTTCTCTTGCCAACCAACTCTCCTACCCAACCGCCTTTCATCGTTGCTTTAAGTGCCTCTTCTAATTCCGGTATCTGATCCTCGGGGTAGATGAAAGCAATCTCGTTCCCTATTAACTCTTCTTTTGAATAGCCAAACATTCTAACAAATGCTTCATTCACATAGGTGATCCTGCCCTCGAGATTACCCATGGCTATACCATCAACCGAACTCTCAACAGAATGCGAAAATAACTTTAGTTTTTCCTCCGTCTTCTTGCGCTCGGTGATGTCTCTCACAACAGCCAATAAATGTGGTTTACTCTTATAATCAAACATTCTTCCTCTAACTTCGATATTCATTGGACTCCCATCCTTACGGACATCTACTGATTCTGCGTGAAATTCACCTGTCGTCTGAACGTCTCGCAGGAATTGTTCAAAAAGAGGATAATAATCTGGGTGTACTACCTCCTTGCTTGAGAGTTTCATAAACTCCTCATAGGAATAACCATACGTTTTACACGCTTGAGGATTTACCTCTACAACGTTGCCGCCGGAATCGCAGATAAGAAATGAATCCATCGCAGCATTAAAGATGGCGCGATATTGTTTCTCACGCTCCTGTAGTGCCCCCTCCGCCTGCTTGCGCTCGGTGATGTCCCGAACTGCAAAAATACGTCCTCCTGGTTTGCCCTCACTGTCTCTCAGTAGCGTCACATTAACCAGAACGGGGAATTCACTTCCAGCTTTCCTAAGCCCGATGAGTTCCAAATTCCTCACTGCTCCCATTTCCAAAGTTCTCTTTCTTTCATCCCCGAGTTTTGGTAAAGAACGCATAGCAATGAATTCCGAAACGGTTTTTCCAATCAAATCTTCTTTTTTATAGCCCCAGGCCTCTACTGCATTGTTGATTTGGGTTATTCTGCCTTCCATATCAGAAGTTCCAACAACATCTACCATGCCCTCCATAATATCTTCTATTATCGAAATACTCGGCAGCGTCTTTAGCTCTTGATTTGTCATTTGGTGTACACCGTTGTATATTTTAGATTTCACTCCTCCATAATTATTACGGTCATTTAAATTTTTCGTTTTTTTTAACCATTCCATTTCTGAGATGCTGAAATATCCTATAACCACTCTTAATTTTATCATTTTTAAAAAAATCGTAATAAACAAAAGAAATTAATCATAAAAGAAGAATGTAAAGGATGTGATATGAACATGAAAAAATACAGATGCACGGTTTGTGACTACATATATGACCCGGAAGAAGGAGACCCGGATGGTGGGATAGAACCCGGAACGCCATTTGAAGAGATACCGGATGATTGGGTGTGTCCCGTATGCGGTGCAAGCAAGGAAGAATTTGAGGAGTTTGTTACATACACGGAAGTAGAGACGTTGAAGAAGGAACTGGAAGAGGAGACCAGGTTAGCAGAGGAGTATTTATCACAGCTAAAATATCTCCAGGCAGACTTTGAGAACTACAAAAAGATGGTTGCCCGCGAGCGGGAAATGTATGAGATGTGCGCAACGGAAGAGTTGATAAAGGGTCTATTGCCGATTATTGATAATCTCGGGATTGCCATTGCATCGGCGAACCAGGGTAAAGACATAACGTCATTTGTTGAAGGAATTGAGTTGATCTATAAGGATTTGATGGCGGTGCTTGGTAAAGAAGGGTTAAAACAAATAAAAGCAGTTGGCGAGAAGTTCGACCCATATACGCACGAAGTGATAATGACGGTTATTGATGACGGTCTTCCGGAGGATACAGTTCTGGAGGAACTTGAGAAATGTTATATGCTGGGCTCGAAAGTTATAAGGACAGCGAAGGTAAAGGTTTCTAAAAATGCCGATCTTCCGAGAGACCAAAGTTCCAAATAATTCAAAAGAGAGCAAAAAAATGAAACGCTTGAGCTGGAAGTTGTTATTAGCCTTGTTTTTGATCATATTATCCGTATTTGTTTATATTATCCACTATGCAATTTTCAGAGACCCGCATCATATTTTTATCTACATGGTTGGTGATCTGGCGTTCGTACCCATTGAGGTGCTGCTGGTTACATTAATCATAGAGCGTTTGCTGAAAGAAAGGGAAAAACGTGCTTTGTTGAATAAATTGAATATGATTATAGGAACTTTTTTTAGCGAAGTTGGGACAAGGCTATTGAGAGATTTTGCCAGTTTTAGTAACAATTCCGCAGAAATAAGCGAACATCTGATTGTAACAAACGAGTGGTCCGAAAAGCATTTTCGAGCAGCTATGGATTTTGTCAGTGGAGTAGATCCGGTAATTGACACCCAAAAGGGAAATCTGAAAGATTTGCGAGATTTTCTTTTAGGAAAAAAATTTTTTATGTTGAGTCTTATGGAAAACCCAAATTTGCTTGAGCACGAATCTTTTACAGACCTCCTTTTGGCAGTATTTCACCTGTCTGAAGAACTGGCAGCCAGGGATACATTAGAGGGTTTGCCCCAATCAGATTACGAACACCTGGCGGGAGATATAAAGCGTGCTTACACGCTGCTAATTCGTGAATGGTTAGCCTATATGATGCACTTAAAGGATAACTATCCGTATCTGTTCTCTCTTGTTATAAGAACAAATCCTCTGGATGCTGACGCATCTCCAGTAGTGACATAGCCAGTAAACATTTATAAGGATTAAAAGCGATAATATAAATAAATTTGGAGGTTGGTTAAAAGATGGCAAAAACAATAGGTATAGATGTGGGAACGAGCAATTCGGCTGCGGCTGCGCTGATAGGTGGTAAGTCCACGATAATCCCGAGCGCGGAGGGGACGAGCCTTGGCGGCAAAGCCTTTCCCTCGTATGTGGCATTTACGAAAGATGGGCAGATGCTGGTTGGAGAACCCGCGAGAAGACAGGCGGTGTCCAATCCCGAAGGAACGGTGATGGCAATCAAGCGAAAGATGGGCACGGACTATAAGGTGAAGGTTCAGGGCAAGGAATACACGCCGCAACAAATAACCGCTTTCATTCTTCAAAAGATAAAACGTGATGCAGAAGCATTCTTAGGCGATAAAGTTGACAAGGCGGTCTTAACGGTGCCGGCATACTTCAACGACAACCAGAGGACTGCGACGAAGGATGCAGGTGCGATTGCAGGTTTAGAAGTCGTCAGAATAATTAACGAACCCACAGCCGCAGCGCTTGCTTATGGAATTGATAAAACGGAAAAAGAGCAGAAGATTATGGTCTTCGATTTCGGCGGTGGCACACTAGACGTAACGACTATGGAGTTCAGCGAGGGCGTATTCGAGGTCATATCCACGAGTGGCGATACGCAGTTGGGTGGAACGGACATGGATAACGCACTCGTGGATTACGTAGCGGAAGAGTTCAAGAAGGAATCGGGAATAGACGTGAGAAAGGATAGTATGGCGTTGCAAAGGCTGCGGGAAGCGAGTGAAAAAGCGAAGATAGAGCTTTCCAACGTGCTTGAGACCGATATAAATCTACCGTTCATCACCGCAGACGCTTCGGGACCGAAGCACCTTGTCATGAAACTCACGCGGGCAAAAGTAGAGGAACTCGTGCGACCAATAGTAGAAAAATGCAAAGGGTCAATAGACCAGGTACTAAAGGATGCCAAACTCTCACCTCGTGACGTCACCAAAATCATATTCGTCGGTGGACCGACGAGGATGCCAATAGTGCAGAAATTCGTCGAGGAGTTCGTGGGTGTAAAAGGAGAGCGTGGCGTTGACCCGATGGAATGCGTGGCTACGGGTGCCGGAATACAAGCAGGTGTGCTAACGGGAGAAGTGAAGGACGTGCTGCTGCTGGACGTCACCCCACTCTCGCTTGGCATTGAGACTTTAGGTGGCGTATTCACCAAATTAATCGAAAGGAACACCACGATTCCCACGCGGAAGGGTGAAATATTTTCGACCGCGGCGGATAATCAAACGAGTGTCGAGATAAACGTCCTGCAAGGCGAGCGCGAATTTGCGCGCGATAACACTTCCCTTGGCCGGTTCCATCTGATGGATATTCCGCCATCGCCAAGAGGCGTGCCTCAGATCGAGGTTACCTTCGACATAGATTCCAATGGTATATTGAATGCCACAGCCAGGGACATGGGCACGGGAAAGCAGCAGGCAATCACCATCACCGCTTCGACCAAACTATCCCAAAGTGAGATAGACCGGATGGTTGAGGAGGCAACGCGATTTGAAGAGGAAGATAAAAGGCGTCGTGAAACCGTGGAAACGAAGAATCAAGCAGAGAATCTTGTATATACCACCGAAAGGGCGCTCACTGATTTAGCTGATAAGGTCACGAGTGACGAACGGACGCGGATTAATGCGATTACAGAACGATTGAAGGAGACGATAAAGAGTGAAGACGTCCACAAGATGCGGGCTGAGATGGAAGACTTGACACGTGCATTCCACGAGATTTCAACGCGCGCGTATCAACAAGCCGGGGCACAGTATCAGCAACGAGAGGGTCCAAAGGCAAAGGAAGGGGAAAAAGAGCAGGGGCCAGTGGATGCGGAATATAAGGTGATGGATGAGGAGGAGTAAAAAAAAACACTGTCAAATCAGCCAAACAGGGCAGGCGTCGGTTCTGGACCGTTTATAAGATGCGGAAGAGTACCTGACCAGGTATTCTTCGGAGAAACGTCTCTGTAAGCTATTTGATGCAGAAACGGGCGAATTATTACGGGTTATCGGCCGGTAATAATCGCAAAATTTTATCAAGGATTGGTAAGTTTTGAAGCGATATTCGGAACATTCATGTAGGCTGCATTCATTGGGACTTTCGGGGCTCAATCCCTTCACTTGCGTTGCAGCTCAATATCCACTCCCCCTAGCTTCATCAAGCATGTTACCAACCAGACTGGATGCAAGGTTCAGTTATGAGTTGGTGGCTAACCTTTCCTTGGGTTGGGTTTGCACCAACTGGATAGATAGTATGAACTTTGCTCGGCATACTCATGTTCGCTTCGTTATTCGCTTCATCGCTTTTTCAGGTGAAGGTATGGCTAAAAAAGCAGGTGTTAATGGTTGGGCTTGCTTTGGTGCTTCTATCCTTTTTGTTGAGATTTTGAATTGTGAGACCGCCTCTTAAGTACGGAGTCTGAGTTTATATAAAATTTGCGTATCAGCACAATAAAAGGTAAAATCCAAAAATCGAGAATGGCGGAGAGAGCAATATACCTATATTAAGGAAATGATTTTATATTTTCTTTTACTACTTAATATTGAGCAATTACATAAAAAAATTGCTTACAATCATTGTTGTTCCAAACGTCATCAGCACTAAATAGGGGGACTACCAAATATTGAGCAATTACGTTTTATTTATTGACTAAGGCTGTCCCCCAATTAATTATCAACACGGACACTTAAAGTTAATCGTTGCGTGAACACGTAAAAAGTTCCCGACTTTAGATA
>WJOV01000149.1 GCA_009618475.1 Methanosarcinales archaeon
TTGTTTCCCACAGTGGATATTATGACGCAAAGGATAGAGGTAAATTGGAGAACAGCGTATGCGATTTCGCAAGGAGGACAAAGACAAGGGTAATATTTCTCGTTGAGTATGCGGACATGAAGCCACTTGACTACCTCGTTGACGGCGTCATTGCCACAAAATGCGCAATGGAAGAAGGGCGGCGAATAAGAACGTTGTCATTGCAAAAACTGCGTGGATGTGCAATAAAACGTCCGGTTTATCTGTATTCACTACACAACGGGATGTTCAAATGCTTTTATGACTCCGTGCACGTAGAAATAGAGAACCCAAAGGCGCCAGAGCCTATACCCGACGTGAACGAATCAAGAGTAACAACCGGAATAGAAGACCTCGATGCGCGTATCAATGGTTATGGTAGCTTTAATCTCTTTAAAGGTGATTATGCGCCCTATGAACTTTTAATGCAAGCAGTTTCTATAAATTCGTTGAATCTTGGCAGAACTGTCGTATTCACTTCTTCTAAACAATCGGAACTGATAACTAAAATGTTGCCTTTCGTAGAACCGCAGTATCAAGAAAACGTCGCGGTTATTGACGTCCGGGACGTTAATGAACTCAATAAAGAGGTATCGGATTTTAACGACCGAATAGGAGCGGAGAAGAAACTGGCTTTTTTTCATTTCGATGAGATAGAGATAGAAAGGGATAAGAAGGAAGTAATGGTTAAAGAGATAATCCTGTCGCTAATAAAAGATGGATTTGCTGTCTTTGGCTATACGAGTGAAGAAAAGGGTATGGGACGCGAAATGGAACCCATTGCTTCCGTGTTCATTGTGCTGAAGCTGATTGCCGGCATTCCCTGTATGTATGGAAAAACGCCCGGGACCGAAATATACGTGATGCAGCTAAACACTGCAAACCGATTTCCCGAATTAAAACTCACCCCGATGGAGTGATAATAGTGCTTGTTTACCGCGGAGAACGCGGAGAACGCAGAGGATGTAGGGGATAATGTTTATTCATTTTAAGGAACCAATAAAAACACATTATTAATAATAACAGAATGAGATAAGATAAATTAAGAGAAGAGGTGCCAAAATGAAAAGAGTGGTGATTATTGCAAAAGGTAGAGTGCAAAGGGTTGGGTATCGCGATGAAGTGGAAGAGATAGCGAGGAAATTGAAAATAACGGGATTTGTAGCGAATGTTAAACCTTACGACGTTAGAATCGTTGCGGAGGGCGAAGACGAGAATATAGAGCTGTTTATCGAAAAAATAAAGATAAAGAAGTATCCGATAGACGTGGAGAGCATAGAAGTTAAGTTTGAGGATTTTAAAGCGGAATTCAAATACCTTGAGATAAAAAGAGCGGAATGGGGAGAAGAAATAGCGGAACGCCTGGATACTGCCGGGAAATTGCTTTACAAGTCCGTTGAGATTGGCGAGAGGTCTGTTGAACTTGGTGAGGAATCGGTGGCGATAGGAAACAGGATGTTGAAAAAACAAGATTCGATGCTGGAAAAACAAGATTTGATGCTGGAAAAACAGGATGAAACCATAGGAGAAATAAGGGGTTTAAGGGAAGACCTGAAAGCATACATGGAGGAGAGGTTCGATAGGATCGAGCAAGAGATAGGGGAGATAAAGGTTAAAGTGGGTATGGTATAAAGTTTAGAATTTACTCCTTCGCTAACCCTCGTATTGTTCGTGCCAATTCACTGCACTGACTGGTTGGACCGCCGTCTTTTGTAACGTATCTGTCCGCGCCCTTGTCAAAAGCTTCTTTTGCTATCCCTTCTCCTCCTTTACCGGTGAATAGAATAAATGGGACTGCGTTTCCGTTACTCCTCAGTTCTTCTAAGAGTTCCAGCCCATTCATCCCCGGCATCTTGTAATCAGAAACAATGACGTCAAAACGCTCCTCTTTCAGTCGTTTCAACGCTTCTTCGGCAGAAAGCACACCTACAATTTCAAAATCATCGTTCTTGTCCCTTCTCAGGAATATTCTCGTTATCTCCAAATCCGTTGGTTCGTCATCCACGTGCAAAATCCGTATCCGCTTTGGCTTCGCGCTTGCAGGTTGAGGTTGAGTATCCTTTACCATATTATCACCACTAATTATAATTCTTAAAGATACATAAAAACTTTACTGATACCCCATTTTTTTTGCTAACATTAGCAAATTTTTTTACTAATATTTGCAACAATTGTATTCTCGTTTATCGCCGAGAGCACGGAGAGCGCTGAGGTGCTAAAAACCACGAGATTTTACAAGATTAACACAAGACCAGAAATCAGAGAATAGAAAATAGAAAATAGATTCCGAAAATTGCCTAAAGCTC
>WJOV01000069.1 GCA_009618475.1 Methanosarcinales archaeon
GCAGGAGCAAGGAGCGCGAGATGCGGAAACGGATAAGCGAGATGCGGATGATGGAGGTAGAAAATGAAGGAGCGGAGAAGGAAACGGGGAATAGGGGGAAGTTGCATGTCGAACCGCAACGAGAGGAGCAGAAGCGAATAACCGCGTTTGGGAACGAGTTGAAATTAACCATCTTTGTGGACCCGAGAGAGACGAGGTCGGGGGTAGCGAGTTTTCTGGCGAAAGCCGGTGTGGACCTGAAATTGCAGAATTTGGAGATTGGCGACTACGTCGTATCTGATAGGGTTTGTATAGAGCGTAAAAGTGCGATAGATTTCCTGGACTCGCTGGTAAATAAACGCAGGAATTTGTTAGAGCAGATTCATCGGCTGAAGAGCGAGTATGAGAAGCCGCTGCTCGTCATCGAGGGCGAATCAATATATGGGCAGAGAAACGTGCATCCAAATGTGGTAAGGGCGGTGATGGCTACAATAGCCATTGATTTTTCCGTTCCCATAATACAAACGAGGGACGAAACAGACACGGCATCGCTGATTTACGTGATTGCAAAGCGCGAGCAAATGCCGAACAAAACGGAAGTGAATCCACACGGTAAGAAGCCTTCGGCATCGTTGAAGGAGCAGCAGGAATATTTCATCTCGGCATTATCTAACATCGGTATCGTGACGACGAGGAATCTGTTACGACGATTTAAGACGATAGAACGCATTTTGACAGCGACAAAAGAGGAATTGATGGAGGTTGAACACGTGGGTGAGAAAACAGCCGAGCATATTAAAGCGGTGTTGAGTGCGGAATATGGGGGTTAGTACTAAAAAATAAAAAATCTTTAAGTGCGATTGCGTTGAAACATTAACTTAGCTTATGGTGTACGAGAAATTCAGGAAAGAGGTAGAACGGATACTGGAAGAAAAAGCGAAACCTGTTACATGGAACGAGATAAAAGCGAGTTCCGGTACGCTAAAACAGAAAGCGCCGTATCACGTGTACGTGCAGAAGTTACAGGGTGACATCGGTTTGGTGAGGTTCAAACGTGAAAAGAAAACGGTCTGGGCATTAAGGAAATGGTTTGAGGAAGGTAAGTTCAAGGAATTCTTGCCTGAGAAGGTGCGGTTTACGATTTTAAGTGTTAAGAGCACGCATGCGGTTGCCGCAAATGAATACGGGGTACTGAAAAGGATTTACCCGTTGAAACGCACGTTAAATAGATGGGATGTGATAGAAGCGGAAGTAGAGGAATTCTTTCCGGGAGAGGACAAAAGACCGGAGAGCATGAGGCTAAAAGAAGATGCGATGGAGTATTCGCGAAGGATAGAGGATGAGAAAGAGCGAATAAGGATTGCGGAAAAGATAGCGGAGAGTGGAGAATTCTTGCATACCGATGCCTGGAAAGGTAAGACGTTGGGTATGACAAAGCCGAGATTCCGATGTTTTTACTTCTACGATAGCAAATGCCAGTTCTTCTGTGACCAGAGCGTTTGCGTGGGTCACGATATGGAAGTGGAAGAACAGGGAGAAAGCGTAGAAATAAAAGGCGATAAGGTTTTCTTCGTTTTAGAAGCGGTAGAACGAGCTAAAGGCGAGTTTATATGGGAAAAGAAGCACGTAGAGTGGCGTATAAAAGCGGTGATTTCGTTGACCGATCCGAGACAGCGGAGATTGTTATAAATCCCGAAAAATTATTAAAGCCTCAGCCGCACCACCCCAGAATTCAGAGCCCGTCCCATAATTAGATTTTTTGCGAAATTGAATGCTTATTTTTGGTTATAACGCCCTATCTGAGCTTCTTTTTGTTGAGATTTTGAATTGTGAGATGGCCTCTTCATTCTGGGGCATCCGCTTTGCTGTTTTGGCATCTCTTCGCTCATTTTACATCATCTACTTTATTTTTATTACTTATTTTATTTAACTCTTATCGCAGTTAATGTGATTTCCACACGCCCTTCTCAAAGCTTATTTTATCTTATCCTGACCCCTCTACTTTCCTCTTTTAAAATAAGGAAAAACACCAATAGAAAGGAAACAGTATTTGCATTGGTAAGGAGGATGAAGGATGCTAATAATGGGCGAGTTTGTTATGACAAAGTAAAGAAAGAGTCTCTATAACAAAATCCCTGCTATTAAGGCTCCTATAACCGCCACAATAATAAGAATTAGAATTCTCAACAATATGGCTTTTCTTTTTTTATTTTCGTATTCAATTAAACTAGTGTCCCAACAACTTAGTTTTGGAATAAATTAATAACCTCCAAATTACCATGATAAATTCATGGTTGGAATAAAAATTGGGGAGGAGAAAATAAAA
>WJOV01000010.1 GCA_009618475.1 Methanosarcinales archaeon
AAGAGGCGATGGAGATGCTGAAGTGAGGGGATGTAGGGGATAGGCAATAGGGAATAGCCAATAGGGGAACTGAAATACTAAACGAATGCAGGTGGAAGGATGAACGGAAAGGAAAAGGAGATATGGATAAAGGCTGATGCTGACGTGGGAACGTGGGAGGAAAAGAAGTCGAGGATTACGACTGGTTTGGAATCCGGCGCTGATGGAGTGCTTGTAGAGGAAGAGGACGTAGCAAAGGTGAAGGAGTTAGGTCGAATAAAGATAGCTGTGTTTGCGGCAGAGTTGAAAGAAGGAGGAGAAGAAGAAGAAGAAGAAGCGGATATTGTCGTTTATGGAAAAGGAAGTGAAGGAGATGGAACAAAGCCGATTCCAGAAGAGATAAGTAAATCGAGTGTTTTGGGTGCGTTGAAAGGGACTTTTGGTAGTAAAGCGGGGTATGTGGAGATAAGAGGTAAGGAGTACGAGCGGTTTGTAGTGGATATTGCGGATTACTGTAATTACGTGATTGTGATAGGAAAGGATTGGAAGATAATACCGCTGGAGAATATAATTGCGGAATTGCAGCATAAGGAAGCGAAGGTGATAGCGGGAGTGCAGAGTGCGGAGGAGGCGAGGACGGCATTTGAAACGCTGGAATATGGCGCTGACGGCGTTCTTATTGATACGGACGACGTGTCAGAAATAAAGAGAGCGGTGGAGATAAGAGACGAGAGCAAAATGGGTAAGACGCCTCTTTCTACCGCGAGGATAACAAACGTGGAGGAACTTGAAATGGGCGACCGGGTCTGCGTGGATACTTGCTCGTTGATGACGTTAGGAGAGGGTATGCTGGTGGGTTCACAGTCTTTTGCGTTGTTCTTAGTGCATTCGGAATCAGAAGAGAGCCCTTACGTGGCGGCGAGACCGTTCAGGGTGAATGCAGGTGCGGTGTATGCTTATGTGCTGGTGGGCGAGAAGACGAGGTATTTGTCGGAGTTGACGTCCGGTGATGACGTGTTGATTGTGAATGCGGAAGGAAGTGCGAGGAAAGGGGTGATAGGCAGGGTGAAGATAGAGAAGCGACCGCTTATGCTTGTGGAAGCGGAGGTTGAAATAGGTAGCGGGGAAAAGAGGAAGTGCAGTGTTATACTTCAGAATGCGGAGACGATAAAGTTGGTAGGTAAGGCTAAAAAGAAGCCGATTTCTGTGGTTGATTTGAAGGAGGGTGATGAGGTTCTGGTTCATGTTACGGAGACGGCAAGGCATTTCGGAATTGCGGTGGAGGAGATGGTGATAGAGAAATAAACGGAAAATCCCAATATCTAATACTACCAAATCCCAAGTAAATCCCAACTACCAAATACCAAAAGGGGGGAGATTAAGGATGAATGAAATTGGACTTATTCAAAGCTTAATTGAAATGATCAATGAATTACCACACAGAGATGAAGAAAAGTTAGATGCCCTCCGAAAACGGGCAGAGATGATTATCAGAAAGGTGTTTGGAGATTCAAGCAAATACCTGAGGGATTTGGACAGCATCAACTTCTTTCCTGTGTGGAGTTCGGACGAAAATTCCTACAACGAATGTTGGCGTTCTGGTAAAAGCGAGGTGTTGAATCTTTTCAATACCATGTTGGAAGAGCTTAAATTATTTGGCATATCCCAAGAGGTTGATAAGGTTCGGAAAGCCGACGTTGAATTTTCAAATCGGAGATTCGTAGTTCATGGGCATGACGAGGAAATGAAACAAGCGGTTGCTCGGACACTTGAGAAAATAGAACTTGAACCGATTATCTTGCACGAAAAACCAAATGAAGGACGCACCATTATTGAAAAATTCACCGATTCTACCGATGTTTCTTTTGCCGTGATTCTTCTTTCGCCCGATGACGTGGCTTATCCAAAAGACCAATCACCAAAAGACGCAAAACTAAGAGCCCGACAGAACGTTATCTTTGAACTTGGCTTTTTCGTTGGCAAGCTCGGGAGAAACCGTGTACTTGTTCTTTATCAAAAAGAGAAAAATTTTGAAATGCCTTCAGATTATTCTGGTGTTTTATATACTCCTTATGACAACTCAGGGCGGTGGCGATTTGCTCTCATAAAGGAACTCAAAGCTTGTGGTTATGATGTTGACGCAAATAAATTGCTTTGAGTTGGAACTGCGGGGCTAACACAGTGTAAAAGACTACGCTTAGCTTCTTCAAATTCTGCTTACGTAACACTTCTTTTACACCGAAAACATTATAACGCAGAAGCCACACTGTTTTCGAGCACGGTTATTAAGAGCCTACTGAAAGCACAACCGACTCCAGTCCAAAAAATTCCGCAGCAGTCATGAGCTCCTTATTCGCTTCCTTTGCTGTGTTCCACACCTTTATAATCCATGAGCGAATAATGTTTTTTATGCAATCTCTTTCTCTATTACAAATAGCGCCTACTTTAGCAGATTTTTTCGGGGTGCATCTGAACTCGCAAGCACGTTCAGTAGAGCAAATACTCAGATTCGCTTATTCCCGTAAACCTCAAGTGGTGGTATTGGTAGTGATAGACAGCCTCGATTTTCGGTTTTATACCGCTTTCACAGATGATTTAAGTGAAATTCACGAGCTTGTCAAACGAGATGGACTTCTATTCGAGTGTGAGACGGTAAGCAGTCATACAACACCGGCATTCGTTTAGTATTTCAGTTCCCCTATTGGCTATTCCCTATTGCCTATCCCCTACATCCCCTCACTTCAGCATCTCCATCGCCTCTTCCGCCGAAATACCCTCATGCACTACCTTACTTATTGCTACTGTCATATCCGTCGGATTCTTATGCTGAAACACGTTTCTACCTATCGACACACCAGCGGCACCGGCGGCAATCGCATCTTCCACCATCATCAGCACCTCCGCATCCGTATTCGCCTTTGGACCTCCTGCTATTATCACCGGCACCGGGCAACTGCGTATTACATCCTTGAAGGAATCCGGATCGCCAGTATAATTTGTTTTGATGACGTCAGCGCCAAGTTCTGCACCCACACGTGCCACGTGCTTCACCATCTCCACGTCATGCTCGCTCTTCACCTTCTTTCCCCTTGGATACATCATCGCCAAAAAGGGCATGCCCCACTCCTCACATACCATTGTAGTCTCTCCAAGTGCCTCAAGCATCTCTCCCTCGTTCTCCGCTCCCACGTTCACGTGCATTGAGACCGCATCAGCACCTAATCTTATCGCTTCTTCCACCGTAGCTACTACTACTTTGTTTAATGGGTCGGGTCCTAACGAGGTGCTTGCAGATAAGTGAATTATTAGCCCTATATCCTTACCATATCCACGGTGCCCGGCTATTACAATCCCTTTATGCACGAGAACCGCATTTGCTCCTCCTTCTGCTATTGCATTCACCGCTCTCTTCATGTCCGTCAACCCGTATATTGGACCTGACGTCACTCCATGGTCCATAGGGACAATAACACTCCTACCGCTCTTCCGGTCCACTATCCTTTCCATCCTTATTCGCTTCCCTATGCCCATCCTTTCCATTCTCTCCCTTATGCTCGTCATTTTCTTCTCTCTCTCCCCCTTAAATTTATATATAGTGCCTTCTATTTTCCATTCTTTAGACCAATCTCAGAGTCTCCAAATTCATCGGCGCTACCGTCTCTATGTTAAACTTCTTGTGTATTCCACTTGCTAATGCCATGCATTTGTTATTCTCCCCATGCATGCATATCACCTTAGACGGCAGTGGTCGTATCTTCCTCACGTATTCAATCAATTGATTGCGGTCCGAATGCCCGGAAAAACCATCTATTGTCTTTGTTTCCATGTTTATTTTTATATTCGCTATCTTCCCCTCGATTGAAAACTGTATCTCATTCCAGCCCTTCTGTATCCTTCTCCCAAGCGTCCCTTCCGCCTGGTATCCTACAAAGATAAGCGTGTTACTTTCGTCTCCCGCAAGCCCTTTCAGGTATTCTAACACCGGACCACCATTTAGCATGCCCGAGGTAGCAAGTATGATGGCTGGCTCCTTCCCCTCTATTATTTCCTTTCTTTTCTCCATATCGTCCACCCGCACAAAAATATCGGATAAGAAAGGATTCTCACCCTGGAATATCGAATTCTTTAGATTCCTGTTGAGATACTCTGGATATGCCGTATGAACCGCGGTCGCCTCCCATATCATACCGTCTAAATACACCGGCACCTCCAGTTGCATTCCCTCCAGTGCTAACATTACTTCCTGCGACCGACCAACCGCAAAAGCAGGTATTATTACTTTACCGCCCTTTTTTATCGTCCTCTCTATCTCTTCCTTTAAATTCGCCTCCGCTTCTCGCCTCGACGGCTGTAAATCGTTCATCCCGCCGTATGTTGACTCTATGACCAACGCTTCAAGCCTTGAGAACGCATTGAATGCCGGGTCGAAGAGAAACGTTCGTTCATACTTTATGTCTCCCGTGAATGCGAGATTATAAAGCCCATTACCTACATGGAAATACGCAATCGAAGACCCCAGTATGTGCCCCGCATTGTAAAGAGTAAGCTTCATATCCGGCGATATGTCCGTTACGTCCCCATACTTCAACGGAATCGTATGCCTTATCGCATCGCGTATTAACGATGATTTATACGGTATCTTCTTCCCCTCTCTTGCTGATACCTCTATATAGTCAAGTAGCAAAAGTGCCATAAGGTCCCTCGTTGGCTGTGTTATGTATATCGGTCCGTCATAGCCATATAAAAACAGAAGCGGCACTAAGCCTGAGTGGTCAAGATGTGCATGTGTTATCACCACCGCATCTATGTTATTTATCGGTAATACTTCAGGAACGTATAGATAAGGCACCCCCTCCGAACCCACGCTTACTCCACAATCTATTAACACTCTCGTTTCCGGCGTAGAAAGCTGGAATGCGTTTCTCCCTACCTCTCTGCACCCCCCTAACGCCGTTATACGCAGCCATTCATCTTCTTTTGTCTTACTACTGTATATCCTCCTTCCAACTTTTTTCAGAAAGTCCTTCCTGAATTCGCTCTCCTCCCTTAAATGCCTCCTTATGCTTTTTGTTATTGCTGATTGTATTGGCGGTGCTCTGATAACGTTAGGTCGCCACCCTATCACCTTCGCTACTTCTCTAAGTGTTGCTCCATGCGTGCCTATTACCAACCCCGGCTTTTCCGCCTCTATTATCACCTCCGCTTTGTCCATGTCAAAATAAATGTCTTTTATCCCCCCTTCCTCCGGTATAATCTCATTAATTACTTTCGATGCCTTTTCCGGCTCCATCAGCATGTCATTACTTGGTCTAACCGATATTCTCTTCTTCAACTCCTTCGCTAACGTTCTAACTATGGCTCCGTCATCTGCGAATTTCTGCGTGTCCTCCGTATATACGACAAGCTCCGGTCCTTCAAATTCCACCCCTGTAATGCTTACGTCAGCCGGTAATAACTCCTCTATTCGCCGCTTTAATTCCGAAAGCATTTCTTCTGCTGGCATTGTCTATCCATTCCTTAACCTTCTATTAATCCAATCTTTAGCTTAGGCGGTGTTCTACCTCTTGCTCCTATTCCTTCCTTTATTCCTATTTTATCCTTTCAACGTCAACGTTAACGTCAACAAAAATGTCGAAAACAAAATTTCAATTAAGTGCATTCCTTAGTTCTTTTATCTTTTCTTCACCTACTTCCTCATACTTTTCCTCTTTTATCACCACCACTTGCATATCTCCTCCCGAGGCACTGTCTCTTTTCATCGCGGAATGTAGTGCCTGTATTGCAAGCGATATCCCTTCTTCCAGCGGCATGCCCTTTGAATACCTGTCCTCGAGCACGCCGTATGCAATAGGAGAACCCGAGCCGGTAGCTGCTATCTCTTTCTCATCGGTATTGCCCCCAAAAGGGTCTATCGAAAATATATGTGCACCGTTCCGGTCTATACCCCCTACCAGGAGTTGCACAATATACGGAAACATCCGCTGACCGCTCAGCACGTTGGATAACAGCGTTGTCATCGCTTTTACAGTCATAGGCTCTTGCCTTCTTATCTTATAAAGCCTCGCCTCCACTGATATTAGCCGAACCAACGTCTGCGCATCCCCCACTATCCCCGCCGTTGTCATCCCCATTCGCTCATCCACACGATATATCTTCTTCGCCGCCCTGGAAGCGATAAACGAACCCATCGTCGCACGCTTCTCACTCGCCAGCACTACACCGCCACCGCATATTAAACCAACGGTGGTCGTCCCTTTCTTTACCTGATCCATTATTTCCATTAGTTATATTCCCCCATGCGTTGTTGTCAGCTTCACGTGTTTTACACCTTTCAAACTCATTATAGCTTCCGCTAATTCCTTTATCCGCTTCGCCTCTCCTTTCATCACTACCACCTCAAAGCAATTCTCCTCATCGAGATGAATGTGCGTTGCCGTTCTTATCATATCCAGAAAATGGTGCTGCACCTCTGTTAGCTCATCTCCCAATCCCCTCTGGCTGTGGTCATAGAGATATGTTATGGTTCCTATTTCCTCACCTGTTTCACGTTCCATCCATTCGTATTCCACTATATAAGCTCTAATCGCATCCCTTATCCCTTCCGACCTCGAGGAATACCCCCTCCCGCCTATTATTCCATCAAACTTATTCAACAGATTCGAGGGCAAAGATACCCCAATTCGTGTCAATCCACGCTCTTCTTCCATTTTTTTCTCCTACGATTTTAATAATATCCTATATGTTTTATTATCTCTTCAACCTTACAAAAAGCATTTGAATTATGCTTCTTTATACGAATGACTTTCGAGTGGAAGCCTCGCTTCCTGAGTTCCTGCTCCAACTCTCCCTCATCGAAATCCTGGTCATATCCTATTGCTATTATATCTGGCTTTATACTATATAAAGGTTCATATATATCTTTTTCGCTACCCAACATCGCTTTGTCCACCACTTTCAATGCCGAAACCATCTTCAATCTCTGCTCCTCCGGTATAATCGGCGTTCTTTTCCTCTTCTTCACGTTTACGTCGCGCCCAACAATGACAAAAAGCTCATCACCCAGCTTCTTCGCTTCCTCCAGATAAAGCAAATGCCCCGGATGCAGTATTTCAAACGTTCCGGTTGCTAAAACCCTTACCATAGCTGTTCTCCTCCTACCTCCAAATCCTTCTCCACTATTTCCAGCTCTCTCGCTTCTCCTTTTGAATTATAACATCTCCAACTATCCGCTACATAAGGATAAAAAGTTATGATATGACAATTTCCCGTTTTGGAAAACATCAACAAATCCTGCTCTGATGGGTGCATAGCCGCGGGATGTGGGTGGCTATGAACAGACCCTACGTAGCCAAGACCCATTGGCATCATATCCAGCCGTATAACTGCATTTTCATCTGACGAAACCGTGCCGGGGAGGAAAAAAACGTCGGTTATGACGTCTGCATCGGCGCACAGCATGCCAATGAATTCCCGCGGGTGATTAGATTTGCTCACTTCCAGGATGAACCCCAAAGTATCCTTTACTATTCCCACAATTTTCCTCCCTTTACTCATTTAAACCCGTTTAGAAAGCGCTCTATTCCTGACATTATTTCTAACTAAGAAACGTTTAAAATAAAACGTCCTTCTGTTTTCACCTCCTCCTCCAGCGGCAAAGTTCCAAATCTCGCTCTCAATATCAGCTCCGCGACCTCATAATTTAACACCTTTGCTATTCCTACTATGGACGTTGTAGGTCTTGGGTTTATATCCACAACGTATGCCACGCCATCATCTCCCAATACGAAATCTATCCCCACGTATCCTTTGCATCGAAGCATGGTTACGACCTTCTTACTTATATTCATTATCTCACGCTCTGCATCCCGTCCTACGAAATAAGGCACTAATCCACCTTCATATCTCAGCCTTTCACCTTCCACCCTCATAAATTGCTTGTTTATCGTCAGTGGTAACACAGAAGAAACCCCAACTACTACGCTACTGCTTATATCCTCTCCCTTTATAAATTCCGTTACGATATAATCACGGTTATCGTCATAAAAAAATGCCGCCTCATGGTTTCCTTTTCCATTCACTATAAAGACGTTTTCCGATGCACAGCCATATCTCGGCTTCTTTACATATTCTCCTTCTCCCATCTCGCTATCGCGCACAATCCCCGGCACGGGTATTCCTTTATCATTCAAAATTTTTGTCGCCTCCATCTTGTCAGCACATATTTTTACGCACTCCGAGGGACAGCCTAAATTAACAGTATTCGATTCCACGAGCTCTGTAAGTTCGCAGAGTCTATCATCAGGGGCAATAACGATGCCGGCATCGCTTTCCTTCGAGAGCTTATCCACCGCCGCTTCAAAATCATCTTCCGCCTCCGGATAGACAACTTCATTACCAATTCTCTCAAAGCTCCTTCTTAGCGTTGTAAGCATCTCCTTCCCTTCTCTCAATAAAGAACCGCTTTTCCCTTCGCCCCCGCCTACTGCATACTCCGCCACCATTATCCGCATTTTATTTTTCTACTGTCGGTGCAAGTGTTTTCACATGCTCAACGAGCTTTGCTAACGCAAGGAGTATATTTACGAAATAGTCATTATGCAGGGATTTGCCTAAATCTTTCTCCCAGCTCTTCTTAATAGCAATAAATCTTTTCTCCGTCGCTTCCGATATTTTGTCAATGCCTGAGGAATAAACAGCCACTTCAGCCACACCCTCGACTTTTTTCACTTCTTCCTTTCTCCCTCTTCGCAATCCCGTAAGTGGATGGCCCATTGTGTTTATCGCTCTCGTCACTGATGATATCTTTATCGGATTCTCTCTTATCTTGTTCTCCGCCTCCAGGATATCCTCTACCGTTATCGTTCCTTTCTCTATCCTTCCGCGGTATTTCTGCATCCAATCAGGACCTTTCACGGGTCTTCCAGGCTCTTTTCCCTTTTCAACGAATCCCGCCTCTCTCACACCGGCTTCTTCCTTCTTCCCTTTTCGCAATCCCGTAAGTGGATGGCCCAGTGTGTTTATCGCTCTCGTCACTGTTATCCGCTTTATTGGCACCGCCCTTATCCTGTTCTCCTCTTCCAGAATATCCTCTACCGTTATCGCCTTTTTCTCTATCCTTTCGCGGTATTTCTGCATCCAACCCGGTCCTCGCTCTGTTCTTCCGTGTTCTGTGCGCTCTTTAACCGGCTCCTCCTTTTTCTCCTCTCTCACACCGGCTTCTTCCTTTTTACCTCTTCGCAATCCCGTAATTGGATAGCCCATTGCGCTTATCGCTCTCGTCACTGACGATATCTTTATCGGCTCCTCTCTCTCCTTGTTCTCCTCTTCCAGAATATCCTCTACCGTTATCGTCCCTTTTTCTATCCTTTCCTTGTATTTCAGTATCCAACTCGGTGCTCTCTCTATCCTCCCCATCTCGTCACCTTTCCCTTCATTTCTCTCATTCTTTAACTATATTATAACATATTTATGTTATGCATCAAAAAGAAACTATAAAATCAAAAAAAGGTGGTGAGTTCAAATTCCCTGCGGAAAGAAGAGAAAGATAGCAAAGATGCGGAAGCACAAGTTGAAGAAGAGAAGGAAGAAGCTGAGATATAAGAAGTAAGCTGTGGGTTTTTCTTATCTTTTATTTTTATCATGCCATATCCGTTGTAACTTCTTATGCATACTTCTTACTGTTTCCTCCAGCATAAATTGCCGTCAATTCAACGAAACGGATTTATTTAAATAAAGAAAGAGTATTAAAAGAACGACAAGAAAAAGACGGGGGAGAAAGATAAAATATGAAGGAGCTAACAGAGGTAAGGACGTTAAAAGAAGGGAGATACGCTGTTATGGATGATGAGCCGTGCACAATAATGAGTATAACGACCTCAAAGCCTGGGAAGCATGGAGCGGCGAAAGCGAGGATAGAAGGGATGGGTGTATTTGATTCGCAAAAAAGGACGGCAATTCAGCCGGTTACTTCGAAGATATACGTGCCAATGATAGAGCGGAAGAGTGGTCAAGTGCTTTCCGTTTTGAATGACACTGCGCAAGTTATGGACCTTGAGGACTATTCAACGATAGAAATAAAAATACCGAAGGAATTGAAGGATAAGGGGCGGATTGAGCCGGGTAAGGAGATATCTTTTTTACATTATGAGGGGAAATACAAGATAGACGTGAAATAATAAGAATAAGAAAAAGGGGGGAGGGATGAAATGGTTGAGAAGAAAACGATAGGGAGAATTACGCATTATTTCTCGGGGGTAGGCGTTGCGGTGGTAGAGCTGAGTGATGATATAAAGATGGGAGATAAAATAAGAATAGAGGGTGCAACGACGTCGTTTGAGCAGGTCGTAGAATCAATGGAGATAGAGAATGAAAAAGTTGAACTCGCTACGGCGGGGCAGTCAATAGGGCTAAAAGTGAAAGAGAGGGTAAGACTCCATGACCGCTGT
>WJOV01000043.1 GCA_009618475.1 Methanosarcinales archaeon
ACTCGCTTTTCCCGCTTCTATCAGAACTTCAACGACGTTCATTTTTACCCCTTCGTGTTTGGTATCTGGCTTGAGGTCTCAACACCTTTACCGTTATACACTTACATTAATTTATTTCTTTCTTTCCATATTAATTTATTAAAGAAAGCTTTCTCGTGAAAATCTGTGTAATCTGTGTAATCTGTGTAATCTGTGGTTAGAAAAGGCTAAAAAATGGGCGTAAGTATTAGTGAGATATTAGAGCCAAAAGGAACGAGTTTAGAGGCTCTATCAGGCAAAATCGTTGCCGTAGATGCGTATAACACGCTTTACCAATTCTTGAGCATCATCCGCCAGCCAGATGGAACGCCACTGAAGGATTCTTCGGGTAGAACGACTTCTCATCTCTCCGGGCTGATATACCGCACGACAAATTTAATGGAGAAGGGAATAAAGCCGGTATTCGTTTTTGATGGCAAACCATCCGCGTTAAAAGCAAAGGTTGTCAAAGCCAGGTCGGAACGGAGAGAAGATGCGAGAAGAAAATGGGAAGAAGCGAAGGAGTTGTTTCCGGAAGAAGCGTTCAAGTATGCGCAGGCATCCGCAAGAATAGACACAGGTATAATAGAAGATACGAAGACGCTTTTAACGTATCTGGGCATCCCTTGCGTGCAGTCACCTTCAGAAGGCGAGGCTCAGGCTGCTTATATGGCTCGAAAAGGCGATGCCGAACTCGTTTCATCTCAGGATTACGATTCCTTGCTTTTTGGCGCTCCCATTATGATAAGAAATCTCAGCGCTCCGAGAAAAAAGGCAACGCTCGAAGTCGTTGAATTAAAAGAACTCGAAGAAAAGCACGGGATAACCCGCGAAGAGCTCGTTGACATCGCAATTCTGGTAGGCACTGACTTCAACGAAGGAATTAAAGGGATAGGAGTTAAGAAAGCGCTGAAGCTGATAAAAAAACACCATAACATCGAAAAACTAATATCTGAAGCTGCGATAGGAACGGGAGAGGGGATAGAGAATTACGAACTCGTTCGACATATTTTCTTGCAGCCAGACGTGAATGAATCCTATGAAATAAAATGGGGCACGCCGGATGTAGGGAAAGTGAAAGAATTTCTCTGTGAGGAGCGTGACTTCTCGGAAGAGCGAGTGAGTAAAGCCCTGGAAAGAATCCAAATGCCAAAAATAAAGCAGCGGAGTATAGAGCAGTGGTTGTGAACGAACGGAACACTAAAATGAGTAAAAGGGAGCTTTTTCGACTTCAAACCGCTCCTTATCGCCATCTGTTGAATTTTGACTTTCGCATTTTGCAGGTATTGTCTGGCAGATACAATCACCACCAATATACCTATTTATATAGTGAAAGAGAATCAATAGTTATGTGGTGTGGAGGAACAAAGTGGCTTTTATAACAAAGCGATTTGTTTTTCTTTGCATCACGAAATAAGTAAAAAAGAAAGGAAGAAAGGAAAGGAGGTTTTGTAAGTTATGAGAGATAGTGGAGAAAGAAGGGGTGTAAGTTCCCCTTTAAATATTGGAGATACCTACGACGTGAAGATAGATGACGTAGGAAGAGAAGGCAAAAACTGACTCCGCAACCGATTATATCGGGGATATATCATTAGAACAAATAAAAGAGATAGCGAAGAAGAAGAAAGGAGAAATGTTAGCAACTTCGTTAAAAAATGCCATTAAAGAGATAATAGGCACTTGCGTTTCAATGCATTTGAAGGTGGAAGGTAAAGATGCGAAAGAGATACAGAAGGATATAGAAGAGGGCAAGTATGACGAGGTGATAACGGGGAATGATGGAAGCTGAAGAGATAGTAGGAGCTGTGGAAAAGGTATTGAGCTCACGAGAAAGAGGATTCGTTGAGAGTGTGGACCTCTGCATAAATCTGAAGAACATAGACCTGAAACAGCCGAAGAGCAGGGTAAATGTGGACGTAGTGTTACCAAAGAAGTTCAGGGAGCCGAAGATTGGCGTTTTTGCTTCCGGCGAGATAGCGATGAAAGCGAAAGAGGCAGGTGCAGAGGTGATAGACCCGGAGGAGCTAAAGCGGATGGATAAGAAAAAAGCAAGAGAGATGGTGAATAAATACGATTATTTCGTTGCCGATGCCGCTCTTATGGCACTTGTGGGTAGGAGCTTAGGCACTATTTTAGGTCCGCGGGGTAAGATGCCTGAACCTATTCCGCCGGGGGCGGACCCTGCACAGATATTGTCGCGATTGGAGAAAATCGCCCGGGTGAGGTCGAAGACCAC
>WJOV01000055.1 GCA_009618475.1 Methanosarcinales archaeon
TAGCAAATACGATGCCGCATCAACCGATATAATAACGTCCTGCTGCTTGAGCTCTACCATTTGCGTGTCAATTTCCAACTCCTCGCCTTTTATGTCATGTGAATACCCCAGCTCCTTCGCTTTTTCCACGCTCAACCCTATCTCGCCGGGTTTGAAATGCGTTAACGGTAAATTAGTGAAATCATATCTTATCGTGCCATCCTTAAACACGACTACACCGTGCTTCGCCCTTAATATTCCCTTTCCTAAATGCTCAGCCACTTTTTGCTTTGAAATAAGACCTTTTACGCATTTCACGTCCAGTTTGTTATGAGCCCTTACAGAGCTTGCATCATGTGACCGCGCCCCATAAGGTTCACCCAATTTTTTCATCGTCTCCTGATAATATTCCCACAAATCAATGCTCTTCTTATCTCTGGATACTGGTTTGACTTGCATCCTGGATCTTGCATCTTGCATCGTCCCCAGAGTTTGAAAGTTGGAAGCCCCGCACTTGTTGCATATACAAAAGGAGGATATAAACTCATTACCGCATTCGTTACATCTTCTCATGCCTATCTCTACCTCTATCACTTTTTCTTTTAACGCTACCTTCAACGACCTGTTCTTTCCTCCGTATTCGCCTATGGGGAAGATAGAATGAGGAGCTGGTTGCATTTTCCTTTCTTTCGATTTCTCCGGCCTCCCCATCCGAACGCCTATTCTCGTCGGCGCTTTGTTCCTCGTTTTTAGCCGCTCTGATTCGTCCCTTCTCAAACCCTCGCTTATCCCCAAACACCCCAACAAAGCGCCCGGCTCATCTATCGCCAAAAACCCTTTTTTAACCTGGTGTAGGACAAGCAAACCCTCTAAAATCGCCTTTAATCTTCCATCATCGTCAGCAGGAATGGACAGCGTTTTTTCTTCTAAAATACCCTTTTCGCATATACAGCCCGTCAGGTATTCCTTATCCTCTTCTGTTATATCCTCCCACAGATAGGTATATGCAGGATGTAACGGCACCGCAAAGCGAGATGCGAGTTCCATTGCTTCTGTCTGGCTCGGCGTTTTCAAACGCCATTTATTCGCTTCTTCCTCCTCGACTCTCGCTTCCAACTCCTTTAACCACCATTCATGCGAGTATGCACCGGGCATTAACTGATGTCCTGTTTCTAAAAAATCGCCATAATCAATGAGCATCTCTCCTAAATCCACTATCTCTGCCACTTCCCCACTTACCTTACGAACCGCCTCAACGGAATTTAACCTGACGAGGTCACCATTTTTCAATTTCACCGTCGGTCCTTCAATGGAATCAACAGGGACAACACAACCCGCTTTTCCCGGTAGTTCGGTTTTTATTTGCGTTCCCGCCGCGGTGAATCCAAGCAAAGACATTGTATCCGGGTTCAATCCGACAGCAGCAAGTCCCGAATTGCGAGCACGTCCATATCGAAGTCGAAAGGAACCTTTTGCCGATGGGCGCCCGAATACAGGTCTCCCTGCTATTAAATCCGCCAGGAAATCCTTCTTTCTTTTCGCGCCCTTCGATTTTACCAGCTTTGTTAGCCATTCCCAGCCCTCGAGTTCAAGTCGGTCAACGTGTCGCTTTATCTTCGGTGCCTTCATTGCTATCCCTTCTGTAAGAACGAGCACCATCCCACCCCTTATTTTATCCGTTGCGACCCTTTCAAGGTCTTTATAGCCGCCCACTTCTCTATCTTCCGTAGCGTCGCCATCAATACAGATGGGACAGTTCCTCACTATTTCCTTTATCTCTGCATCGGTAGGCGTGTATTGCAAGCCACTTATTTGCTCATACATCGAAACTTCCAATACATACCTTCCAATCTCATCTTCGCGCGGATGATAAGCCTCAAAGCCCACTCGCTGCCTTATATAATCCGCAGCCAATACAGAGAGCGCCTGTGCAGTCCCCCCCGCACTTCTTATCGGACCGGAATAAAATATTTTTATATACTCGCTACCGTCATCGTTTCTATCCGCTTCAACTCGTGCTATTCCTTCGATAGGAGCTGCAACCACACCCTCCGTGAGAATTGCCACTGCGGTTCTAACTGCGTTCTCTACAACCTCAACCTTTTTATACCTGCCAAATTTGGCTTCTGCGAAGTCATAACCTATTCGTAACGCTATTTCCTCTCTACCGTAACCTTCTCGCTCTAATTCGCGTATCCTCGCTCCCAACCCCTTTATTCCTATGAGTGCCTCCACGCGTTCTGCAAGGTCTTTCGTTAT
>WJOV01000054.1 GCA_009618475.1 Methanosarcinales archaeon
AAACCCAGAGTGATAGATATCGGGCATCCAAGCGAGGAAGGAGAGGAATGGGAGCGATATTATGAAGAGTTAGAGGCGTATAACGAGAAAAAAAGTGCATTTCGAGATGCGTTTATGATCTTCTCTCCAGAGAGCCATTATGGAATGGTCGCAGTATCGCTAACTGACCCGTATGTTACAGAGTTGCATAGCAGCGGTTGGAGCTCATCCCACACTCTCGGCGAGACAACAAGCATCCGGGAATCACTCGAGAAGGTCTGGAAGAGCATCTTTGCGCTCATTATCTTACCGATTGTGTTCTTTGCACTCGCATACATAAAATTCATGAGGATGGATATACGGTAATGTATTTTCAGTATTTATATAGTTTGGAAGGAGAGCTACAAAATCTTTAAATTCTCCACCCTCTCAAACTCTTTTGTGTTATCAGTGAGGAGTGTTAAATCGTAGCGAAGACAGGTTGAAGCAATTTCATAATTTAACCTCAGGAGCTCTGATTCTTCGACTCTCGTAAATGTCTTTGATTAACCGTTCTGTATCAACCAAACTCTTCCAGCTCCCAGCAGCTTTCTCAAAAGCATCCTTTGTTTCTTTTGGAATCTCTTTTATTATCACGATAACTTCTTTCCCCTCTTCAAGTTCCACCTTTTCTAAGGGCTTAAAAGTACCCTCTAAGAACTTTGCCTTTATTGTCTTTTCCATCTTTTCTTTCACTTATTTTGACTTTGACTTTTACATATAAAAAGTTGGTAAATCTTTATAATAAAAATTTTCTCTGAAAATCTGTGTAATCTTATGGTCACAAAACAAGCTATAAGGTGAAGAAATAAAAATGGAAGCAAAAGGATTGTTTAACGTCGCAAGGAAGGAGTTCATTGACCACCTGACGAGCAGGAAATTCATTCTCATTCTTGCTTTGTTCCTCATAATTTCGGCGGTTGCGATGCATCAGGGCGTAGGTGATTACAACCAGAGGCTGGAGAATTACAAAGAGTATATATCTCAAACTGAGGGGGAGGAAGAAGAAGAAGAAGGTCCTCATAGAGTGCTAAGAAAGCCTTCTATACTGCTTATATTCCAGAGGATGAGTTTCCTGATGGCGATATTCGGTGCGGTACTTGGAATTACGATGGGATTTGATTTGATAACGAGAGAGAAGGAAAGCCGCTCGTTAAAATCGCTGCTTTCACATCCGGTATATCGAGATGAAATTATCAATGGTAAGGCGGTTGGCGGTATTTTAGCACTTACGTTTGCAATGGGCATCGCACTTATCATATTATTTGCAATGTTACTCATACTCAGCATCGTGCCGAACCTCGATGAGTTCTGGCGGATTGTATTGTTCGGAGCTGTTACAATCTTGTTCCTTCCCACATACTTCTCGATTGCGCTTATGGCGTCCACGGTTTCAAAGGACAGTGGAAGGGCGCTCATGTATGCTCTCATCATCACCCTCGTAATCTCGCTCGGCGTGCCGTTGGTCGGTGGAATAATCTCGGAAAGTGTAGTTGGGGAGCCACCTGAACCGCCTGAGATTCGGTATCAGAATGTAATACCACAGGGTGCAAATGAAGATGAGTCGGGAGAAGTCCCTGGCAGGTGGGTACCAATAATTGATGAGGAACAAGAACGATGGGAGGAAGAAATAAGAGCGTATTGGAAGAAGCGAAGGGCAATAGAGGATGCGATTATTACCTTTTCACCGGTCAGTTATCTTGAAGTCTCATTAGTGGTGCTTTATAGCGGTACTGACGTGATAGCTGGGTCGGGATATAGTAGTGCATTATCAGTAAGCGAAGACGTACTCGAAAAAATCTGGAAGAACATCTTTGCATTCTTAATCTTCCCAGTCGTATTCTTTGCGATTGCATACGTGAAATTCATGAGGATGGATATCCGGTGATGGTAAAATTGAGATGGGTATGAGGTGAAGAAATAGAGTCCTCCGTCCCTACCGCCGCTGAAAGAGGCATGGCTGCAAGCAAAAGAATATATTAAAGTTTTATGTTTCATCATAACAGCCCCTATTGGCACTCATTCTATATAAAGCTATAACATATTTTACAAAATAGAAAGTTTTAAATACTCTAAGTCTAATTAGCTTTACATAAAGTAAAATAACTTTGCGGAGGCAGATAGATAAAATGAAAACTAAGTCCCGGTTCCCTTGTATGAATTATATCCTTCCTACATTTTCAGCGTTTGTTGGGGCATATTTTGCGTGGTACTTTATAGGGGCAGACAAGTCGCCATCAGACTTTTTGATCTTCTTTTTGATCTTCTCATTTAGTTTCGGTCTTACCTCACTTCTTCTGGCAAAGAGGAAAAAGGAAATCATAACTGATGAAAGGATAGATAAAATACTTGACAAAAGTGCCAGAAACAGCTTTATAGTTGTTTGCGTGGGATTAGTTGCCTTAGGCATATTCGCACCAAAACCATTCAACCTGGTATCGGTTTCCGTTTTGGCTATCGGCATATCAGCGTGTATAATCTCATCAATCGTTTATGAGAGAAGGGGTGATGCAGAATGAAAATAAGAAAAGATAAAGATATTTTGCGATGTTCAGGAATAAGTCTGGGGATGGTATTGCTGGGTATAATAATCCTGTGGATAGTTCCTGATGTTGTTGGAAGAACATGGACATTTCCTTATGTTATTGGAGGAATGTTCATTTTTGGTGGAATAACGCTAATAATAATGAGTTTATATACTGCTACAAAGACCAGAGAAGATTTGATACAGGATGAAAGGTCAGTGAGAATTAATGAAAAGGCAGGTTATCATGCGTTTTGGATTCTCATTGGGACCATAGCTCTTGTCCAATTAATGGCTATGCTCTGGAGATTAAACCTTAACTATAAGAGTGTTTCACCTGACATTTTCATTGTTGGGATGTTCTCATTTGTTGTACTTCGATGGTATTATAATCGAAGGTATGGAGGATGATATTGTGTGAAAACCAGAATAAAAAATTTTTATGAGGTGATTGTCATGAAAAAGAAGAATATTACAACGATGGTGTTGGTGAGCATTGCAATATTCATATATATGGTCTTCTTTATGAATGGAGGATGTGAGGTGATTTAAATGCAATTAAAAAGGATTAAAAACCATCTGATTGTGGGTTCTATAATCATGATATTTGGCGTGATTTTGTTTGAGGTATTTGACCTTCTGGCTCTTGGAATTGGTTTAGTCTTTTCTGGTTTAATGTTAATTATAGCCGGTTTGTACGGAGCAACGAAACCTGAAACAGAAATTCGTTTAGACGAAAGAATGCGAAGAATTGATGAGAGAGCAGGATATTTTGCTTTCTGGCTTACATTTTCAACAATTGGAATTTTACTTTGGGTGAGTATCTATCTTCCTGATAGGTTTAGAACTACCGATATTTTGTTTTTGCTCATGCTCATCGGCATTTACTCATACTTTATAATCCACTTTTACTACAACAGAAAAGGGCTCAAATGAAGAACAAAGGAAGAAAGAAAATGGAATTGAAAAGAAGCAAATGGCAACTGATTGTGGGCTCTATAATCCTAATATTTGGCTTAGTTTTACTTGCGATATGTGACCTGGCGTTTCTGGGAATGGGCATTGTTTTGTCTGGCTTGATGTTAATTTTTATTGGCATACATTGGGCAAGGAAACCCAAAACAGAGCTTCCCAGTGACGAAAGATATATAAGAATTAACGAAAAAGCGGGATATAATGCGTTTTGGACTACCATGGGAATTTTAACGGTTTTAGTGTACGTGGATTTCTATTTCCCATTAGGTCTGAAATTCAGAGAATTTTTTATGATAGTCGTTGGTGTTGGAATGTTCTCATTCCATGTACATCGCTTTTACTACAACAGAAAAGGCTTCAAATGAAATGAAGAACAAACTAAAAGTTTTCCGTGCGATACACGATTTAACGCAGGAAGATCTGGCTGAGAAAGTAGGGGTGACGAGGCAGACCATAAACGCAATAGAGAAAAGCAAATACAACCCTTCGTTAGAGCTGGCATTCAAACTCGCGAGATTATTTGACGTGAAAATCGAGGATATTTTTATTTATGATGGAGCAGCGCAAAAATAAGATGCAATAAGTCAGGAATTTAACCCAGGTTTGAGCAAAACAAAAAATCGTCAAATTTTAGCAGTGCCTGCCATACTTCCTTGCATTCGCAATCTACCGCTTCGAGTCGTTCTAACACGCCCAGGTCCTGCGTTACGTTGAATTCCTTTATCGCTTCTTTTACAACGAAATCGCACGAACCACAATTATGCGGTCCTCTTTTATGCCCCGCACCCACGGGGTCTGACATCACCACGACATCCCGTTTGTTCTTTATCTCTTTTATCGCATCAACGGCACTCCAGAGCCACGGAGGTCTATAATACCTTCTCTTCCATAAATATTCTAAACGAGTGTATTTTTGCACGTTACAGAGGTTCAACGAGATTGTAGAAGAATAGTCAGAGACGAGGTCAGCGGATTTTATAACGTCTTCTATTGCCTTTTTCTCGGAAACAAAAGGAGGTTTAAGCAAAAGATACGTTTTTACAGTCGCTCCGCATTCGTTCACGATTCTCGCCGCCGTTCTATAATCGTCGAACGAGAAACCCTTGTTTATGTAATTCGACCTGATGAAATCATCTGCGGTTTCTAACCCGATAGCGAGCTCAAGATGCTCGACAGCTTTCAAATCGGCGATTTTTTCCGCGCTTACAAATTCCGGTCTCGTCTCCACTACCAGCTTCTTTATCTCTTTCCGCGTCTCCACCATCCTCGCTATCTCTCTTCTCGTACCGCTCGATATTTCTCGTTCGTCAAGGAAGCTGCCGGAAGTGAAAATCTTGAGTATGAATTCTTCATCAGGGCTGGTTCTTAACGAATGTTCCAGTTGAGCCAGAATGTCCGCTTGTGAGATGTCTGCGGATTCTTGCCAGTAGCCGCACATTGTGCATTTTCGCCACTGGCAGCCTACGGTTCTCAAAATGACGGTCAGGCATTTTATTGCTTCATTTTCAAAAAAATCGTAATCGAGCCATGAAGCTACTGGCTTTTTGCTTTTTGATGAGGTCATGTTTTGTGAAGTTCCGTATTAAGAAATTAAGGAGGATTCCTTATCGCTTCGATAACATCCAACCAAACTTTCAGGTGTTCTCCCTTTACTTCTTTATCTTCTTTCAAATTATTCGTGTATGTCTCCATAAATTGACTGGGCGTTTTTACAAGTCTTAGATAATACTTTGTTGATGGTATTATTCCATTTATTATCACCTCACAGCCGTGTTCATTTTTTATTTTTTGCTTCAAACTCTCAACTTGTATCTCTTCTCCTTCCCGAATATAAGGCTCTGCGGTTGTTAGCAAATAATAACGTCTAATAGAAGTTTTTCTGAACTTGTTATATGAATCTTGCATTATACCCTCGCTGATTGGTATATCGTGCTTTATCTCCACAACCTCGAAGTATTCACCTGCTTCGTCAACCACCTCTATGTCTCCGATTGCTTTCGCATGTATGTCGGGAGATTCATAACTTCTCAAGCTTTTTAGTGTTTTATTTTGGTATCGAGTGATGTCCTCCATCATTAATTGATATAAAGAATATATCGCTATAACAGGCAGCTTAGACGCTCCAGCAGAGCTATATTTGTGGAAGAAATGCGATTTTAAACACTCTATGATAGAATCAATTGGTATCTCCTTTGGGAAAATTACACCCTCTAATATGGTTCTAATTTCTGTAAATTTTTGTAGTAGATGTGTAAATAAAGCCTGTAAATATTTCTCTGCGTCAGCATTATTTTCTTCAATATCGTTCAGAATATGTAGAAAGCAGTATTTTACCCTTTCATCTCTGACCTTACCGGGAAAATCCAGCGTAAACGGGTGAGGCTGTTCAATAGACCTGCTTAACCAGCCACTTTCTTTCATCGCTATTCTTGGGAATCTCTTTTTGAGAAAGGGCGTTATATACTTCGTGTCAAATACTCTTGCTGAGTATCCTCCCACAAATTCTTTTCTGTGAAGTCTAATATCCTGACCTTGGTCTGTCATCTTCTTTATGAAACAGGTTATAAGTGCCGTAGTTACTGCTTTCTGTGATTCGCATGTCTCGGCTATCGTTATCCATTCTCTCCGTTTTTCATCCAATGTATTGGGGTCAAAAGGGTTTTCTTTGACTTTTTCATACGCAGTTTCGAGAACTTTTGTAGCTTCTTCCATTTTTTAGAACCATGTTAATAATGCTTGTGTGTTTCCCAATCGCTTTCTGGCATGTTCACAATATTCAGGATTGATATCAAAACCCATGTATTTTCGCCCCAATTTCTTACACGCTACTGCTGTGGTCCCAGACCCAACAAAAGGGTCTAAGACTATATCTTCCTCTCTTGTGAGCATTTTGAGCATTTCCCGTATTATATATTCTGGGTATATAGCAGGGTGTGGACAGTTTTTTATTGTCTCCACTGAGCTTTCGATAACGTCGCGCTTTAAATCATTGCCAAATATTCGGATAATAGTAAAACCTTGTTTTTCAATCTGATTTTTTCTACCCCCTTCCTGACCGCCAAATGCAGGAGCATGAATACCACGTATTTTCATTCTGAATTCTGCTATTTCTCCTTTCTTAACCTCCTCTATTACCTTTTGTAATTCCTCTCTTGCTTTTTGCTTTTCCTGATCAGATAAAGTAGATTTTTCTATTAATTCAAAGTATTTCTTGCCCACATTGGTGTTTTCTCTTCTTCTCTTCTCTTTTTTTGTATTCGGTTCAGTCAGGAACTCATCAATATTATAATAGTAATTACTTGACTTGACGAAATGGAAGAAAGGTTCTGTGCTACTCACAAGCCGTTTCTTGAACTGTCTTGGTGTCGGATTCGTTTTTATCCATGTTATAGCGTTTACGAGTTTCTTTTTTATTACTTCAGCAGCGAATCTAAAAGGAATTAAGGATAAACTCCCTTCTTCATTGTATTTATCGCCCAAATTGAATACAATGCTACCGGTGTCCTTAACTATCCTGACACATTCATGAACTATCTTTAAAAGGGTTTCAATATATTTCTCAGGTGTGTTTTCGTTTCCTATTCCCCCCCCCATAATCCCGCTGTTTGTAGTACGGGGGGCTTGTTATAACAAGGTCTATCTCTCCATTTGGGATATACTTTAAAAGCTCAAAGCTATCACCTTCTACAATCTGATTTATCATTTGCTCGAATTTCGTCTTTTCAAAACCAATTGATGGCATCACTATACCTCTTCATCCACCCTCCGCTCGTAAGTCTGAACGAGCATCCCCTTACTTTGCTCCCAGGGCTCGCCCGTTTTATAGAAGTTATACTTCTCCATAGCTCGCTCACAGGGTTCGTTACCCGCGAGTATATTCACGTAATTCACCTTACATTTATTCGTTTTTGCGAGCTCATAGAACTGCTCATACATTGCCGATGCCACGCCCTGGTCTCGATATTCCGGTAGAACCGCCTGTTGCTCGCCGAAACAACCTCTTTCGGTTATGGAAGCTTTATACACGCCCACCAATTCACTATTTACACGAACACCGATGAAGAAATAGCCGGAGTCCATATCGTTCTTTATTTCCTCCTCGCTCATCGCCCGCTTCTCTCGCCATTCCTTCGGATACTCGTATGCCTTCAGCCACACCTCCTTGTAAAGAGCGGAGACGTCCCTCGCATCCTCGTTGCCCAATATTAATGCACGGTGTTTCTCGCCCGTATTTACCTCTTCAATAGCACAACATACGCCCATCTTCCCGGTTATAGACATGACTATAAATTTAAATGATTTTTTCAGTTTAAGTTTTTTTCGCTTTTTTCGTTCCAACGTCCATGAACATTTTCTGCATTTCTATTACTTCACTACCGTCCTTTGCCTTAGCATAAGCGAGCAGCAGTTCCTCATTCAATCTCAGAAATTCCGTTCCCCACTTAAACTTGCCCAATATATGTTGCGATTGCTCGTGCTCGCCGAGGATAAACAAAGCAGCAGCGAACGCCTCTACGGAACCCAAAATAAAAGGTTTGCCATAGTTTACGGGATTCGCAGCTATCAAAAAAGGTAATGCGCGTTTTTTTCTTTTCATCTTCCTCAAAGTAGCCTCAAAGGCAGCTATTTTATTCCACGAGCAATCAAAAACGGTTATGCTGTTTGCGGATTCTCTATCTGCTGGAGAGAGCGTCTTTTCCGCAATTGGAACCAATAAAATCGTGTTATACGGTATTTTCCGCAGCACGTTTACCGATGCTATCAGCCCGAAACGTGCTAATTTCTTCGCCGTGCATTTCTTCGGGTCGCACTGCCCCGCATCATAAGCATATAGGTGCATTTTGGTATTTCTATTAATAAAAAGTAACGCAGCTTGAAAAGGGGGTTAAATGACAAAGACATTGAAGAATATTTTGAGCTCAAAAATTAGAGTTCTCATGCTCCAGTTTTTAAGTGAACTTTTCTCTCCCCTCTTTTATTATTTCTTCTACATCAAAATCCTTCCATGCTCCTGCAAATTCCATCAAATCCTTCCTGCCCTTATCGGTAATCCGATTAATAACCTCACTGAAGCTCTCTCCTTCCATCTTTTCCACTTTTAACTTTTTATACGCATCTTCCGTAATTGTTATTGTCTTTGTTCCCATGTATAGTTATGTGTATGTTTAACTCTATAAAGGTATCGAAAAGGGAATCGCATTGCATCTTCATCTCAATCAAATACATCGCTTTGAAAGCAGAATGCTGGAAGCCGGTTTCATTTCATGCCTCTAAGATACGCATTGCATCCTCTGTGCTCAGCATTCAGAAATAGAAAGAGGTTCATGGATCTGTCTCAGGTTGGATTTTCACCGACTGGATAGTATTAACTTTGCTCGGCACACATATCCGCTTCATTTTTTAGCTTCTTCGCTTTTTTCGCAGCGGGTTACGAATAAAAAAGTTAGCAATGGTGAATTTGAACGAAACGATAGCGAAGAGTGCCAGATTCCAATTTCGGCTGTTCATAAGTAAAGACTATTTTATTTATTCTTCAGAGGATTTTGATTAACTTCTCTTTTAAGAATCTTACAAATCCTATCAAAATTCACTTTTGATTCATTCCGTTGTTAACACCCTATCCATCAGCACCCACCCAAAAACGAACATAACCCCGTAACTCCATAGAGCAGACATGGACAAAGCGATCTACCGACGGGTAATAACGCTTGCACTTCCCGTACTCGTATCAAATCTCCTGTTCACCTTTCAGATCATCACTGACACCATCATGCTTGGTCGGTATCCGCCGGCGGATATAAGTTTGAGTGCCGTTGGGCTGGGATTCACGTTGTATCACATGTTCTTCCCGCTGACAATGGGGCTGGTTACAGGCACGATAGCAATAATAGCACGGCGATGGGGCGAGAAGAACTATGACGAGGCAGGAAGAGTGGCAACCGATTCTGTGATAACCCTTGCATTGATCTCGATTCCCATAGCACTCTTTGGCGTTTTCATCGCTCCACATTTAATCTACTATCTCGGTGCACGGGGCATGGTGATAACCGAAGGTACGAAATACATACAGGCTATTTTCGTATTTTATCCATTTACCGCACTCGTCCTCGTTTATCACGGAATATTGAGAGCGGCAGGCGATACAAAAACGCCCATGTACGTAGATGTCATCTTAAATGTCTATAACGTCCTGATGAACTATATTCTTATATTCGGCAAATTCGGCTTTCCGGAACTCGGTGTGCTTGGCGCGGGCATCGCAACCGGCACGTCATACGTCATCGCATTTGCCGTCTATATGTTACTACAAGCGGGAAACAAATTGATAATACATCCGGTTTACAGCCGGAACGTTAAATATCGGCTGGATACGATAAAGAAGATATTCAAGATTGGCATTCCCGCGGGCATTGACATGGGAATGTGGAGTGTGTCGTCACTCGTTTTTACCGTGATGATCCTTCACTTCGGGACTGTTGGATATTCTGCCTACCAGATTGGGCTGAGAGCAGAGAGTGTTGCGTATATGCCGGCATTTGCATTTGGAATCGCAGCCACCACGCTATCAGGCCAATGCTTAGGTGCGAAGAAAGAAGAATGGGCTAAAAAGGCGGTGCTCGCTTCTACCTACCTGTGTCTGCTCTTTATGACTGTCGTAGGTGCTATGTTCATACTCGTCCCGGACTATATTGCAATGGTATTTACGGGAGATAAAGGGGTGGTGACGTTGGCGGCGTTATATCTCCTCATTATCGGCTTTTCCGAACCCGCGTTAGGTGCTTTCTTCACTCTTTCCGGTGGGATGCGGGG
>WJOV01000002.1 GCA_009618475.1 Methanosarcinales archaeon
ATGAGTCTTGCTGAACGGGCGGACCTCGAAAGAATAATCTTCAGTATATCTTGGTTTTTATAGTCTTTTATGATACTCCTGTAAAATAAAATCTCTTGTAATGCCCTATCAGAAAACCACTCCTTCAGATATTCGCTATCTGTTTCAAATCTTTCTACTTTGTCATCAAAGAGAGTTTGTCCCTTCCCTTTAATCTGTAATCTGTGGGAAAAACCCTTTAACCGTTTCAATGCATCTTTTATCTCTTTTTCGACTTCTGGAATATTGTATTTTCTGGCTTTTACTTCTTGAATCAGCACATTGAACGGAGATAGCTCTATTCCAATCGAATTCATCCCTAAGACATTCGCCTCAATTAAAGCAGTTCCAGAACCGGAGAGTGGATCAAGGATGGTATCTCCTCTTTCAAAATATCTTCTCAAGAAAACTTCGACAAGTTGTGGAATGAATTTGCCAAGATAAGGATGTACACGATGAACATGTTTTGTTCGTTGAAACTCTCTGACACTGATAAAAGTTAGGTCATCGCCGAGAATTTCGATGTTCTTTTGAGTATCTGTTTTTTCTTCGATGAGATGTGTATCTATCCCAAACTTTATCGCTGCCGTTTTGTTTGCTTCAAACATGTTAATATATCCCTGTTTTAGTATTATAAAATCTTGGAACCACACATAAAGATTTCTCTTTTCGTATAGATAGAGAATGACTTCAATAAAAATTTTGGAACAGAGATAATGAAGCTAAAAGAAAGCCCGGAATTTGAAAAACGAATAGGAATATGGTTTTATTCCACGAAAGCCGTTGGAATCGGTGGGACTATAAAAACGAAACCCGCTGACTTTATCGTCCACGAAATTACGAATAGAGCAGAGAGCGAAGAAGGAAAATACCTGATTGCCGAGTTGAAGAAGGAGAACTGGGATACGCATGGCGTGATAAGAGATATTTCTCGACGGTTGGGCGTCAGCAGAAATAGAATCGGATTTGCAGGCACGAAAGACAAATTCGCAGTGACCTCGCAGAAGATAAGTATCTGGAACGTGGATGAAAAAGAGCTGGAACGAGTAAAAATCGCAGACGTGGAGTTGAAGAAAATCGGAAGGTCAAACAAAGCCGTCTCTTTAGGCGACCTTTGTGGAAACGAGTTCGAGATTGTTATACGTGGCATAGAAGGGAAGGAAGAAGATATAACGGGTAAAATTGCTACGATAACAACCGAAATGGAAAATGCTGGCGGGGTGCCAAATTTTTTCGGCGTTCAGCGTTTTGGCACTCGCCGTCCGATAACGCATGTGGTAGGAAAACAGTTGATAAAAGGTGAACTAAAAGAAGCAGTGATGTCTTACATCGCGGATATTTTCCCTGAGGAAAGCGAGGAGGCGAAACGAGCAAGGCAGGTATGCAAAGAAGGAGACATAAAAGAAGGGTTGAAAAGAATGCCGACGTTCTTGCGATACGAAAAGGCGATGTTGAATGAACTTGTAAAAAGAGGAAACGAAGAGAAATTCCTCTCTGCTTTTAACGTGCTTCCGAAGAATTTGCGGAAACTTTTTGTGCATGCTTATCAAGCTTATCTCTTTAATCTTGTTTTAAGTAGTCGAATGACGCAAGACTTGCCATTCAACGAGGCGTTGATAGACGACGTGGTCTGTTTTCGCAACGAGTTTGGATTTGCAGATACGGACAGGGGTAGAGTGGAGCGAGTTACAGAGGACAAGATAGAAGGAATAAACAGGCTGATAAAACGTGGTAGAGCTTTTGTCACTGCTCCCGCCTTTGGATATGAAACTGAATTTGCAGAGGGTGTGGAAGGAGAAATAGAGCGGAGCGTTTTGGATGAAGAAGACGTTGAATTAAATGATTTTTATACCGAGAAAATCCCGGAAATAAGTTCTAAGGGGATAAGAAGACCTATTCTGGTGCCTGTGAAGTTAAGCAACGAAGAAGTTAGCGATGATGATATGAATCCTGGTCGAAAGAAAGTGAAGTTAAATTTCTTCTTGCCAAAAGGGTCCTATGCAACGGTTGTGCTGCGAGAATATACGAAAGGTTAGAGATTTAGCGGTTTAGAGGGTTAGAGGGTTAGAGGTTTAGTGTGTTGGAGGTTTAGAATTTATTTTGGAGTAGAAGGAGGATAGCATTTTTGAAAGTTCTTCTATCTTTGAAGATAAATTACTAAAGTTGTCTTCTTGAATAAAACCCAACTTATGCGCG